>JAIRSL010000221.1 GCA_031255475.1 Treponema sp. | reverse complement strand
CCCGGCCAGCGCAACATCATACAGGTTCACCTGGACGATGCCGTGGAAGCGGAACGTATTTTTTCCACCCTTATGGGCGAACTCGTCGCCCCCCGCCGCGAGTTTATCGAGGAAAACGCTCTCAGCGTGGCGAATCTGGACGTTTAAGCCTGTTCCGGAACGGCCTCGTCTTCACGAAAATACACGATGGTGTTACTATAAAATCACTATGCCCACCCTACCCCATGCCCTTATCCTTGAAGGAGGCGGCCTTCGCGGCAACTACACCGCCGGCGTACTGGACGCTTTTATGAAACACGGCCTGGAATTTCCGTATCTTATCGGCGTTTCCGCCGGCGTGGGTATGGGCTGTTCCTTTGTGTCAAAACAGAGGGAGCGGAACCTTTATATCCTTAAAAATTACCGCAAGGATCCGCGTTATTTGTCGATCCGCAGCTTCATAAAAACCGGCGATTACTTCGGTCTGGATTTTATTTATCACGATATACCGGACAGGTTTGTGCCCTTTGACATCGAAACCTTTCTGGCTTCCCCCACCCGCTTTGTATCGGTCTGTACCGACTGCGAAACCGGGGAACCGGCCTATTTTGAAAAGGATTCCGGTATACTCTCCGTGATGAAGGCTTCTTCGGCCATGCCCTTTGTCTCCCGGATAGTGGAACACGGCGGCAGGAAGCTCCTGGACGGCGGTATTTCAGACGCCATTCCCCTGGCAAAGGCCCTTTCCGAAGGTTTTACGCAAAACATCGTGATCCTTACCCACCCGGCGGGTTACCGCAGGAAAAGGGGAATAGAGCCGCCGGCCCGGCTTTTCTACCGTAAATACCCCCGGCTTATCGAGGCCCTGGGGAGCTATGTGGAAAAGTACAACCAAAGCCTCGCCTTTGCCGAAGACGAAGCGGCGGCGGGCCGAACCCTGATGATACGCCCCTCCGTGGACTTAAAGGTAAGCCGTACCGAAAGGGATATGGCTAAACTCATCAGCCTGTACGAGCTGGGATTAAAAGACGGCGAGGCGGCGGCGCTTACGCTGACGGCGTAGCATCAGCGGACATCAAAAAGGCGCGACAGGCGGACTTCGGCCGTTATCCGCTTGCCGCCTGTTTTTCTTTGGGTATCCATTTTTTTATAATTGTATGCATCGCGGCGAGTTCGATGGGCTTTGAAAGATAGTCGTCAAAACCGTTTTCCAGGAACATTTCCTTCATCCCAATAATGGCGTCGGCGGTAAGGGCAACGATGGGAATCCGTGAAAAAGAACCTTCGGCGGCCCGCGACTCCATGGCGCGGATTTTAGCGGTGGTTTCGACGCCGTTCATTCCGGGCATCAGGTGATCCATCAAAATCAGGTCATAGTGATTTTTTTCCATCAGGGAAATTGCTTCATCGCCGCTTGTGCAGCAGTCAATCCGCATTTTATAAGGCGCAAGAAGACCTTCCGCCACGAGGAGGTTGATTGGAACATCATCTACAATCAATATTCGCGCGTCCGGCGCGGTAAACGAAGTTTTAGAATCGGCCTGTTCGGGCGAATTGTTTTCATCGGCATTCTCCGCCGGCGCGGGACGCCAGGATTCCCCCGAGGAAATGTTCCCGCCTATAGGCCTTGAGTCAAGAATTTTTTGGGGCAGTACCGCGGTAAAGGCGGAGCCCTTGCCGTAAACCGATGTAACGGAGATATTGCCGCCCATGAGCCGGCAGAGATTGTAGGTAATGGCGAGCCCCAGGCCCGTACCTTCGATATTGCGGTTTTTATCGGTATCAAGGCGGGTAAAATCCCCGAAGATTTTTTTAATGTCTTCTTCTTTTATCCCGATTCCGCTGTCGGAAATTTCAAATTTCAGGTTGACGGTTTCTTTGCCGGTGATCTCGCCTGAGACCTTGAATTCAATATACCCTTCTTTTGTGTATTTAACCGCGTTGCTCAGGAGATTCACCAGTATCTGCCGTATACGTATTTCGTCGCCGAAGAGCAGGTAGGGCAGGGAACTGTCAATATCTATTTTAAATTCAAGGGATTTTTCATGAAGCCGCAGCCCGATGATGGTTATTATATCGTTCAGGATCGAGGGAAGGGCGTATTTTGACGGATGTATTTCCATTTTTCCCGATTCGATTTTTGAGAAATCCAGAATATCGTTGATGATGGCGAGAAGGCCGCCCCCCGACTGTTTGATTTGCCCGATATAGTTCCGTACCTTGGGGCTTATGTCTTCCCGCAGAGCGAGTTCGCTCATGCCGATGACGGCATTCATGGGGGTGCGGATCTCGTGGCTCATGGCGGAAAGAAACCGGCTTTTGGCCTTATTGGCGTTTTCGCTTTGCCGGGCCTTCTGGCGGTAGAACCACATGCCCGCGCCGTTCGCAAACAGGGAGAGTGTCAGGGCAACAATCAGCACGGTTCTGAGTATTGTCATGTTCCGGCGCTGGATGATGATGGTTTCGTCGCTCAAATCCACTCCGGCGGCGCAGTATACCGTTCCGTCCCTGTTAAATACCGGCGCGACGGCGGAGATAAGGCCGTCCCAGGATTTGGTGTAGATTCCCAGATTCGAGGTATAGACATTTCCCGCCAGAATATACGGTACCCTGGCGCTTGTAACCGGATCGTCAGGATCGTCAATAGGGTAGAACATATCCGGATGCGCCATGGTTTCAGGGTCTGTATCGTTGTCGATAATGTACTGGATCCGCCCGTCGCCGTAATCCCGCCAGTAGTACACATACAAAACCTGATACTGTTCCGCGAATTTAGCGAGTTTGGCCCTGACGATCTCCCATTCGGGCTTTTTCATGTCTTCGATAGTATGAAACTGATCCAGTTCTTCCGCGCCAAACAGCGAGGCCGCCGCCATGGCCGATGCCTTGAGATGGTTTTGTGTAGAAAGTTCGACCATTCTGACGGTACGGCTCATGTAAGCTGTAACAACAATGGCTATCAATAAAACCAGCAAGGTGGATATAAAAAAGAGGGATGATACCATTTTATGCCTTAAACTGAAGAGCTTCATACAACCACCTTTAGACGGGCTTTAACCCGGCGCTCAATTCACACGCGAGCCCCCAACCGGTTTGATTTTCGCCAGTTCCTGAACGGCATTGATAAAGTCGCCGTCATTGCCTATCTCTTCGATGTCCGCGGGAAGCCTGTAAGTCCAGTTGAACTGATTATAGGTTCCCGGCACATTGATCCTTTCGGAGGCGGCGTCTTCGGCGTACCATCTGGCGCTCAGGTGCAGGAGATCCTGGATCTGGAAGACCCGGAAACGGGAAGCGGCGGCGGCGATCCTGCTCAACACCAGTTTGGCTGTACCGGGGTTGT
>JAIRSL010000200.1 GCA_031255475.1 Treponema sp. | reverse complement strand
CAGGCCAGGATACGCCGGGAAAAACTTAGGGCTTTGAAGGAAGCGGGGAAAAACCCTTTTTCTATCGTAAAGTTCAATCAGACCCATCATTCCGGGGAAATCAGGGAACGTTTTGAAGAATTCGAAAATAAAGAAGTATCCGTGGCGGGCCGCGTCATGGCCTTTCGAGACATAGGGAAGGCCGCGTTCATCGATCTCCGGGACAGGGACGGGCGTATTCAGCTTTACATCAACGCCACCAACCTGGGGGAAGAGACCTTCCGGGAAATAAAGACCTGCGATATAGGGGACATCATCGGGGTTACCGGTACGGTGGCAAAGACCCGGCGGGGGGAGATTTCCGTGTACGCCGCTTCGGTCGTCCTGCTTGCCAAGGCCCTGGAGCCCCTGCCCGAAAAGTACCACGGCCTTAAGGACATAGAGGTCCGTTACAGGCGGCGTTACCTCGACCTCATCATGAATTCCGAGTCGTTTGAGACGTTCAGAAAGCGTACCCGGATCATCACCGCCATCAGGGAATACCTGAACGAGCGGGACTACCTTGAAGTGGAGACTCCCATACTTTCGACCATCGCGTCCGGGGCGGCCGCCCGGCCTTTTGTCACCCGGTCCAACACCCTGAACATGCAGCTTTACCTCCGTATCGCCACGGAACTGTACCTTAAGCGCTGCATCGTGGGCGGCATGGAGCGGGTCTACGACCTGGGGAAAAATTTCCGCAACGAGGGGATAGACATCAGACACAACCCGGAATTCACCATGATGGAACTGTACCAGGCATACGCGGATTACAACGACATGATGGAACTCTGCGAAAACCTGATCTCCCATATCGCCCTCAAAATCACCGGTTCTACCAAAGTCCGCTATCAGGACGCGGATCTGGAATTCGCCGCGCCCTGGCGTCGCCTTACCATGGTGGACGCGGTAAAAGAATACGGCGGACCGGATTTTTCCGCCATAACGGATGATGGGGAAGCGCGGGAACTGGCGGCCGCCTGCGGTCTTACGGAACTTCTCAAGAAAAAAATAGCGGACTGTACCAAAGGGGATATCTTAAACGCGGCGTTTGAAAAATTCGCCGAAGCGCACCTTATACAGCCGGTCTTCATCATCGACTACCCCACGGACATTTCTCCCCTGACCAAGGAGAAGCCCGGCGATCCCTCCATGACCGAACGGTTTGAAGCCTTTGTGTACGGCCGGGAAATCGCCAACGCCTATTCGGAACTGAACGATCCCATTGTACAGGCGGAACGGTTCAGGCAGCAGGCGAAAGAGCGGGAACTGGGGGATGACGAAGCCTACCGGCTGGACGAGGATTTTATTTCCAGCCTGGAAATAGGGATGCCTCCTACGGGCGGCATGGGGATAGGCATAGACCGGATCGTCATGTTCATGACCAACGCCTATTCCATCAGGGACGTGATACTCTTCCCCACCATGAAGCCTTCGGACTAAAGGGCCGGGGCGGAACCGGAAAAGAAAACCGGCCGGCCGCGGTGCGGTTTCAAAACTTTAAAACAGAGCCTTTGCCGCAGATTATCGTATTTCAAGGATGTCTTTATTGTAGTAAATGTCCGTCTTTATCTCGGTGATGGGAATCCATTGGACGATGAAAGAAATCGTGTTGTTGAATTTATAGCTCCGTGATCCCGCGGGAAGGTAGGGGGATATGGCCCAGTCCAGTTTGGCGGTCCAGTCTCCCAGATGATGGGTCAGGGCAATGCGGAAGGATTTCATCTTGAATCCCGAATTCCTCCGTAGCTGCTCGTCGTCAAACCTGAAAGAATTTATCAAATCGACAAAAATATTTTTTTCTCCTGGTATCGGTTCGGGAAGGTCAATAAAGGGGAGGTCCTGCAAATACCGCATTATGACCAGGTTTTCGGAGGACGTACTCAATTCCAAATCGAGGAGCTTCGAGATGCCTATCTTAAACCCCAGTGCAAGATCGAATTTTGAGGCGCTGTACCGCTGCAAATCAAAAGTCAGGCTGGTGTTGGCGCTGAACGAGAGAGAGATTCTGTCTTTCCATAATCCGTTTTTGGTTAAGTTGTCCGAATAAGCGAACCTGAGATCACGGGGATTCAGCTTTTCCGTTCCCGAAGAAGGCTGTATCCACCCCTGGCCGGGAATAAGTTCATAGGGCTTGGAACGGATGGCATTATACGTGGCGGTAAATTTTTTCAGCGTAAGGGAAGAAGCCATGCTGGTAAATTCTTTGATCTCCGGATCAAACTTAAACTGCTGCTGGGCGGTATAGTTCGGCGTAAACCTGAGCGTTTCCGTAACCGTAAGCTGATCGAATTTCCGGTCGCCGTCAAAAGGATTGATGACTTTCTGGCTGGCGGCGGTCTCGGAAATCCACGCCCTGATTGTGGCGTTGCCGGTAAGCGCGTTTTGCTCCGGCGGCAGATCGGATATCAGCGACAGGGTTTGTACCTTATCCATTATCGAAGCGCTGATATTTGCCTGAAGCTGGTGGGCCTCCAGCTTATCCCGGTGCCATTCGCCCCATTCAACCTCCCAGTCGGGATCGGTCACGGAGTTGTTAAACACCGATTTTGCGATAAGCCCCCGCAGGGTGTATTGCAGGCTGGTATTGCTCCATACGGAACTCCGGAAAAACGGCTTGAGCGTGGTTATGCTTTCGGCGGAGGTGGTAAACAGCGTTGCGGCGTGTACCCTCCGCTCCGCGTTATCCCGCTCGGCCTGGGTGTCGAAATCTTCGGATTCCTCATTCATATAGGAAAATCCCTGCCACGCGGCGTTTCCGTACAATCTGAGCGATGTGGTATACGCACTGGTACTGTTATTGGCGTCTTTCAGTGAAAAAGTAATGCTGCCGTCTGTCCTGAGAGAAGTAAGAATAGAAGAGATGTCTCCCCAGTCTACATCCTCCCTCACCGGCCAATTTATCGGGTTGGACCGGAACTGAAGTTCCGACACTCCGGCGGGACTGAACCGATAATCTATCGAAAACTGGGAACTTCCGAATTTGGGAAGCTCGAACTTCTGGCTTAATACCGGGGGACTAAGATGATAGGGATCTTCGCTTGCTCCCTCCGCCTCGTCCTGTTCCGGGACCGACCAGGGGGCACGGGGTACGCCGATGTTCTCAAAGGGATCTGCCGGCGTTTCGGCCTGATCCCGGCTTGTTTGGCCGGTCTGCGGCTTTGTCTGGGTTGTCCTCGGTATTTGCAGCGGGTTTCCCTGGATAGAAGCGCTGACGGAGAGGATGGTCAGTTTATCGGGAAAAAAGAAGGAGTTATCCGAAGAAGTATGCGGAAGGGTTCCGATTGTACCGCTCGAGCCGGCAGCATCTCTGTTCGCGAATGAAAGCGAACTGGATATATTGGAAATCGACAGGCTTGAAATGTAGGGATTCAGGGCCGTTACTTTAGGCGATACGGAACCGTTTAACTGCAAGCTGTAAGAACCCAAATAATTAGAAAGATAATCTTCCGTCGTTTCCGTTCCCTCTTTCATCATCTTAAACCAATCCATCTCTTCGGACCGGTTCAAAAAATCGCGGTTAACATACCGGTCCGAATAAAAGGGAAAATTCCAGTTCCAGGAACCGTAGGTTCCCGAGAAAGAACCTTTGGCTTCCAGCCGGTAGCGGAAGGGCACATCAATAGAAAACAACCGGGATTTATTCCATTCACTGGAACTGACATACGCGGAAAAGGGAGAATAAATGTTGCCCTGACCGATAAGATAAATGTTGCGGGTAAATCCCAGTCCCGCGGATATGGTCTGGGCTCCCAGGCCGCCTTTCCGGGGGAGCGCTATTTCTGTTCCCAGATAACCCCCCATATTTGCGTACCAGTCCGCTAAAATGGAAAGCCGGGTATCGTTGGGATCCACGGCTTTTTTGCCGGTACTCCTCAGGAATAACCCTTCCCGGATTTTTTCGTTGTCCGAACTGTTCCCTAAAATCTTACTGATGGAACTTTCGGAAGTCGAAGATGTCTGGGGCCGGCCTAAAATATACGTGGTAGTCTGAATAAAATTGCCCTCCCGCGAACGGGTTCCCAATACGGGATGAAAGACTATCTCACTGGCGGGATAAAAGAAAAAGGGAATGTACAGCACCGGTATGTTTCCCACTTTTAAAACCCCGTTCAGGATGGCCCAGTCGGAACCGGGGAGAAGCCACAGTTTGGAAGCGCGTATGGACCAGTAGGATTCCTCGACGCCTCCGGTGGCAATTTCCGCCCCGGTAAGAATCGTTACTTCTTCGTCATTCCGGGTGATCAGGGTCCCCGAAAACCGGTAGACCGTATCGCCGCTGGTAAGGGAACGCTCGGAAACGCTGTCCATAAAAACACTGGACCAGTCGTCTAGATTAACGGTAATGGATTCTCCCCGGTAGGTTTCCTTGGTGTCCCCTTCTTCCTTTATATATTCTACCCCGCCGGAAGCGGACATGATGTTCCGTGTCCGGTTATAAAGAATCTCCCACGCCTGGATGCGGTGTACGGCCTCCCCGTCTTTAAGCGTAACCAGCACGTCCCCGCGCAGCCGGGCGTATTCTTCGTCCACCGCTTCCAGGGTAAAGTATTCGGTACTCCGGGCGGACTCTAGAATGATAGTTTTTTTATTTGACGGCCCGGCGGTTTCGTTCTGCCGCGTTTCCGGGGGGCGCTTAAGATCGTAGTAACCCCGCAGCCGGTTCGCCAAATCCTCCCTGCCCCCTCCCTCGCTCAGGCCGAGGGTACGGCACCAACTGGCAAGCTCGTTCATCGTTGAGGTCTTGATGTCCAGTTCCAGTATTCTGGCTTCGGGCGATACCTCTTCCGTGGGCGTTTCCTCCGTACCGGTATCGTCCGCCGCCGTTTCCCCGACGGCTTCAGGCGGGGCCTCCGGAACGGGAACAGCGGTTTCGCCCTCCGCTTCCTCCTGGCCGAACGCCGGAACCGTCAGGGCAAGGCACAGGATGAGTATGATGAAGCGCGAACCGCCGGTAC
>JAIRSL010000195.1 GCA_031255475.1 Treponema sp. | reverse complement strand
ATAACTCGCTGTTGTTGAAAAGATATTGAACAGGTTCTCAAATCTTCGGGATAAGCGCCGTGAGCAGGGCCGTTACCTTGGCCGCGTTACCGGCGAACACCGTGGCTATGGCTTCCCAGGTGACCGGCTCCTCATCGGACCGCCAGGAATCGTAGTCCGTGCTCATGGCCACTGCCGCATAGGGAATGCCCAGTTCGTTGGCAAGAACCGTTTCCGTGGCAACGGACATGTTGATGATGTCGGCGCCCCAGGCACGGAACATGCGGGATTCGGCCCGTGTTGAAAAACGCGGCCCTTCAATCGTAACCACCGTACCGTGATCGTGGAAACGATACCCCAGGCGTCTGCACTCCTCAATAAGGATGCCCCGAAGCCGGCTGTCGTAAGGGTCCGCCATGGGGGTATGTACGGGCTTGTGAGGATCAAACCGCTCATAATAGGTCATTCCGCGTTGTTTGGTAAAATCAATAAACTGATCGATGATGACGAAGTCGCCCCTGCCTATCTCTTCCCGCAGGGAACCTACCGCCGTTGTGGCCACGATGTGGGTACAGCCCGCTGCTTTAAGGGCGGCGATGTTGGCCCGGTAATTTACCCGGCCGGGAGGAATGGTGTGTTCCCGCCCGTGACGGGCCAAAAGCGCCACTTCCGCGCCCCCTATGGTTCCCCGCTTCAGGGGAGACGACGGTTCGCCGTAAGGGGTCCGTACTTCTTCATCCGCGGGATTGGATAAAATGTCGGGATTATCCAGGCCGCTTCCGCCTATGATACCGATAACCGCCATACTTAACGCTCCTTATACTTTATACTTTGGAATAACGGCGCTCCTAAAGCCCCGTATATTGGGCATACAGATCCAGTATCAGATCCAGCGCCTCTTTCACCGACCCGCCGTAAGAAAGCACCCCCTCGTCATGACCGGCCAGGACCATGACGCCCCGGCTTGCGCCGCCGCCCGCACCCGTCTTTGCCGCGAGGGAAGCGATGGCCAGGGCCAACTCCGGGGTCCCGTAGGCCGCTTCCGGCGGGGTGGAAACGCGGCCGCCTGAGATCATGGCGTCGAAAATCTTCCTGTTGTGGATGTGGATTACGCACATTACGGAAGCGCAGGCGTAGTACACCGCGCCATGGGACATGGATTCCGCCGAGGCCCGCACCGGCCCGGAGGTAGTTACCCGGTTCTCTTCAATATTGACGGAATTCACCATGCAATATTCGTTGGGACTCAGAACGCGCCGGGCCCCGGTGGCCGTTCCGCTGATGAGGAATTCATCGTCCCGTACCCTGACGCTTACGTTGCCGAAACCCACGCCGTTGGGCAAGGCCCCGATAAGGCCCAGGTCGTACAGGCGGGTACGGGCTTCGTTCAGTTCTTTCCACAAGGGAGGCTCCACCGCCCCGGCGGTTTTATGATCCGCAGTGTATTTGACGTATCCTTCTTCCGGGCGGAAAGGCGCGGTCCCGCTCATACGGCTGCCTCCGGGTAGAGTTTCATGATGCCCGCTTCGGAAGGTTCCGCAATGCCCCGGTCGGTGATAAAGCCCGTTATGTACCGCGCCGGGGTAACGTCAAACCCCCAGTTCCGGGCAGGAGTGGTTTCGGGACAGATAAGCACCGTTTCTATCGCCCCGGACAGGGTTTTCCCGCTTATGTACCGCACTTCCTCCGGATCCCGCTCTTCAATGGGAATCTCCCGGATGCCGTCCTCCATGGTAAAGTCGAAGGTGGAAGACGGCAGGGCCACATAAAAGGGAACGCCGGTTTCCTTTGCCGCCGCCGCTTTCAGGTACGTGCCTATCTTATTCGCCGCGTCGCCCCGGCGGGTTACCCGATCCGCGCCGGTGATAACCATGTCCACCAAACCGCGCTGCATCAGGTGGCCCCCGGCGTTATCCGGGATAAGGTCGTGGGGAACGCCGTGGCCGGCCAATTCCCAGGCGGTAAGGCTTGCGCCCTGGTTCCGGGGCCGGGTTTCGTCCACCCATACGTGAACGGGGATCCCCCGGTCAAAGGCGGCGTATACGGGGGAAAGCGCCGTCCCGTAGTCCACAAAGGCAAGCCACCCGGCATTGCAGTGGGTAAGGATGTTCACGGCTTTTCCCCCTTTCTTTTCCGCAAGGGCTTCGATTATCCCGCACCCATGGGCGCCGATGTTCCGGCAAAACTCCGCGTCCCCATCGGCAATGGCGTCCGCCCCGCGCCGGGCCGCTTCCACCTTTTCGGCCCTGATCCCCTCCCTGCCGGAGAGGGCGGAGAGCATGGCGTCCACCGCCCAAGCCAGATTGCTCGCCGTGGGCCGGGTATTCTTCAGGATTCCGGCCGCGGCCAGGAGATCCCGGTCAAACGTCCCGTCCCCCGCTTCACAGGCGGCCAGGTACATGCCGTAGGCCGCCGCCGCCCCGATAAGGCCCGCGCCCCGGACATACATGTCTTTGATGGCCCTTCGTATGTCTTCCACCGTAGAAAGATCGAGGATTTCAAACCGATGGGGCAGGGCCTGCTGGTTGATGATCTGTACGATTTTCGGATCCGATTCTTTCAACCAGATGGTTCTGAAATGCCGGCCGTTTACATTCATAGTTCGATCACTATACTATTTCCTTGTATCCTGGGGGAATCCCTTATATACTGATAAAGAAGGAACCGGATTGCAAGGGACCCGCATATAAATGCCGGGGTTATCTGCCGCGGTATGTTTTCCGCCGGTTCCAAAGGAGCGTCTCCATGGCAAGCGCAAAACTGACGGTAAAACAGAAACTGGGATTCGGCATCTTTGACCTGGGGGGAAACATGCTTTTCACCCTCATGGGATTCTGGAGTCTGAAATATCTAACCGATGTCGTGGGCATTGTGGCGGCCTGGGCGGGTATCGCGGTTATGGCGGGGAAGGTCTGGGACGCGGTAACCGATCCCCTCATGGGCTATATTTCCGACCGAACCCTGTCCCGCTGGGGCAGAAGGCGGCCGTACCTCCTCTTCGGCGCGGCGCCCATGATGCTTTCCATGTGGCTTTTTTTCACCGCTCCCGGAACCACCAGTCAGGCGCTTCTTATCGTCTGGGCTATGTTGACCCTGATGTTCCTCAATACGGCGTCCACGGTGGTCAACGTCCCCTATTCGTCCCTGACGCCGGAACTCACCGATGACTACCATGAACGGAGTACCCTGAACGGCTACCGGTTCGGCTGCGCGGTGTTCGGCACGATTACCGGCGCGGCGGCAGTACTGCCTTTGACGGAACTTTTTCCCACGGAACGGCTGGGCTGGTCCATGATGGGCCTTATCCTTGGGGCGATAATGGCTCTGGTCACCCTCATCACCTTTTTCGGTACACGGGAAAAGCCCCATACCAAGGCGGACCTGCCGACTCAGGGGTTCTTTTCCACCTATAAGGAGGTGTTCAGCAACCGTCCCTATGTGCGGCTTATCCTCACCTATGCCCTGAACATGACGGGCCTGACATTCCTCCAAAGCATCCTGGCGTATTACACCGAATATATATACGGCCGGCCGGACATTACCCCCCTGGTAATGATGATACTCCTGGTAACCGCCATGGTCTGTATTCCCATTTCCGTATTGGTATCCAAAAAGATAGGGAAAAAGCGGACCTACCAGATATGCTTCCTGATTCTTTCCAGCGCGTGTATGGTTATCTTCTTTTTGGGTCAGATCCTGGGGCCGGTTTTCTTCCTCCTCTTCATGATTTACGCCGGTATAGGCGTAGGTTTCGGTTATGTGGCGCCCTTTGCCATGGTGCCCGACACCATAGAATACGACGCGGTCAATTCCGGGGAGCGGAAAGAGGGGGCGTACTACGGCATGTGGACCTTTATCTCTAAACTGGGAACCAGTCTTTCGGTGTTTATCTCCGGCCTGATCCTCTCCGCCGGGGGCTATATAGCAAATCAGGTTCAGAGCGAAAGCGCCGTCATGGCCATCAGGCTCATTATCGGCCCCATCCCCGCCCTGATCCTCCTGGGAGCGATGGTCCTCATCAACGGCTATACCCTGGACGAGCAGGCGTATAAGAAGCTGCTGGAAAAAAGGGAGCAGTAAGCGCCGGGCGGCTAATGCCCGGCCAAATCCGACAGGGGAATAGGCTTGGGCGACTCGTTCTCGCCTTCCACGCGGGACAGTTCTTCCATGAGTTCCCGGCCCCGCCGGGAAAGCTTGGCGGGGACCTGAACCATCACCTTGACGTAGAGGCTGCCCCGGCGTCCGGCCGCTGGAACGCCTTCGTCCCGGATGCGGAGCATCTGCCCGTTCTGTATGCCCGGGGTGATTTTCACTTTGGTGGTTTTCCCGTCCAGCGTGGTCACATGGATGTCCGCTCCCAGGGCCGCCTGGGTTACGGAGACGGGTACCGCGCAGTAGAGGTCCAGGTTCTGGCGTTCAAAGTACTCGTGAGGCTTTACCCGGATGAACACGTAGAGATCCCCCGGCGGACCGCCGTTGGGACCGGCCTCTCCCTGACGGGGAATGACGACCCGCTTCCCGTCATCCATTCCCGCAGGAATGGTGACCATGATCTTCTGGCGTTTTTTCCGCATACCCGATCCGCCGCATTCCTTACAGGGATGTTCGATGACATAGCCTTCACCGCCGCAGGACGGGCAGGTGGACGCCACGGAGAAAAAGCCCTGGCTGTGCCGGATCTGGCCTGAACCCTGGCATGTGGGGCATACCTTTCTGCCCGAACCGCCCGCCGCCCCGGTTCCGCTGCAGGAAGGGCAGGATTCGTTGTGGGAATATTGAATTTCTTTCTTGGTACCAAAAACGGCGTCCTTAAAAGATATTTCCATGTCATACCGGAGATTAGCGCCCTGCCGGACGCCGCCCGGTCCGCCCCCGGAAGAACGGCGGCCGCCCCCGAAAAAGGTGTCGAAGATGCCGGAGAAGTCCCCAAAAATGTCCTCAAAACCGTGGAAGGCGGAGGAGAAATCCCGGCCGCCGCTCATCCCCTCAACGCCGGCAAAGCCGAATTGATCGTAGGCGGCCTTCTTCTGGTCGTCCGACAGGATTTCGTAGGCTTCGGTGGCTTCCTTGAATTTCTCTTCAGCTTCCTTGTTCCCCGGATTTTTGTCCGGGTGATACTGGATGGCAAGTTTTCGATACGCCTTCTTTATATCATCTTTGGACGCGCCTTTTTGCAGTCCCAACACTTCATAGTAATCACGCTTGGCCACATCGGACCCCTTTAATGAATTTAACCACGGGCCTTCTCAACAGGCCATAGGAACGGAAACGCCCATAAACCC
>JAIRSL010000164.1 GCA_031255475.1 Treponema sp. | reverse complement strand
ATGGAACATATAAACCTGATCAACAATATCTTCGGCACCCTGTTTCTGTCCGTCTGGTATATGTGGATGATTGACCGCCTCGGCGGAGGCATCAGGGAAAAAAGCCCCGCAAAGATACTCTCCGCCGCCGGGGGCATGGTTCTCCCCCTCGTCATAAGTCTTGCCGCGATCCTGTCCCTGCAGGCCGGAAACCTGACTGCCGCCATGATCTTTTTCTTTATCCCCAATCCCCTCCTGGTGGAAGGCGGTTTTGTGCTGGTTTTTATGGGCGTGGCGTTCTACCTGCTGCGGAAGTACCGGCTTGCCCAGGCGGCCCTGGTGCTGGCTGCGGGCGCTCTTACCTGGTACTTTTCAAAAGATTCAGTCCCCGCCGATTTTCAGTGGCTCATGGTATTCGCCGTTATCCCCATCATCCTCTACAACGGAAAGCGGGGAGGCGGAGGAAACGTTGGGAAATATTTCTTTTATGTGTTTTATCCGGCGCATATCTACCTGATGTACTGCGCCGCCTGGTTTCTTTCAAGGCTTGGGTGAAGGCCGTAACTTTTGGTTTCTGGCGGGCCCGGTTCTATTCGATAACCGTTACCTTGCAGGCGCGGAAACGGGGGGCGGCTTCCCTTTTGCTCCGCTCCTCGTCACCTTCCACGGTGTATTTTACCCTCATGCCCGCCTGGAGTTCTTCGTAGTCCCGGTTTGTAACGGTACTGTAATGGAAAAACACGTTATTTTTTTCGTCGTCTTTAATAAAACCAAAGCCGTTTTTATTTATGCTGAAAATAACGGATTCATATTCCATCGGTTTTTCATCATCGGGAATAAAGGGGAAAATTTCGTTCTTTGGGAATTCGGCATTTTGAAACGCGGCATTGTTTCTGTCATACACAAATAATTTTTTAATAAAATCACTGTTGTTTTGATCGATTCTCTGATTCATCTGCACCGGGTAGAACACTTCGTCAAGAAGCTGCCTGGAAGTTTTTGTCTCTACAATGTCTCCGTTTTCGTTGTGGTAGGTAAAATCCCAGCAGATCAACATAACCTGTGTGCCCTGGGTATGCAGTTTCCGTACCAGCGGAACATAGTCCCCGTCTCCGGCGACCAGTACAAGAATATCAAAATGTTTATAAATGGCAAGTTCATACGCTTCCAGGGCAAGCCACACGTCTATCCCCTTTTCCTGGGGATTATTATTGTCGCCGTAACGGAGAGGCAGATAGTGGCTTACAATATTTTCCCGCATAAGAATGTCTTCAAAGATGCGTTCGCTCTGCACCTTTTCTCCCAGCTCCCTCGCGGAAGACCGGCCCTTAAAATAATGAGCGTCGATAATCTGACACTGGCGCATGTCCGTATTTGTCAGGCTTGCCACTTCGTTCCGTATAAATTCATGGAGACCGCTAATGCTTATCCGTGATTTTTTTTCATGTTCATATTTATAATAATTACTAACTTTATAAAAATAGTAGCCATCGTAAAAAATTCCAATTCTCAAAATTTCCAGTAAATTTTTATTCATATACCGTTACTCTAATACAAATGAGCGAAACTGTCAATCCTGCATGCCCGGCCCGGCGTTGGGTGTTCCGGCTGCGGCGGAAGACTGGGCCAGCCAGGAACGGCCCCGTTTCAGGGCCGCGCCGGGAAATTTATGATTTATTTCGAGGATTGCCTCTTCAAGCCGCCTTTCCTTTTCTTCACCGTTGTCGAATAATTCCTGCTGGCGGCCGCCCTGCCCGGTTTCAAGGTTTGCAAGTCCCGCGCCGATCAGCCGTATGCCCCTGCCGGCTTTGTATTTTTTGTGGAAGAGGCCCAGAATACGTTCATACAGTTCATTCATCGTTGACACGGGGCTTGAGAAGGTTTCCCGGATACTCTCCGTGGAAAAATCTTCATAGCGGATCTTCAGGACAGCCGTGCGGCTCTGCCAGCGGAGGTCTAAAAGCCTGAACATAAGATTCTGGCAAATATCGAACAGGGCGGTCTCTATGGCGAATTCATCGTAGAGATCGTAGGGAAAAGTCCGCTCGGCGCTTATCGAATGACTGCCCCGTTCTTCATCAAAACTTGCCGCGCCTTCCCCCCTGACCGCGCGATACAGGAATATGCCGAAGGCGCTGCCAAAAATCGCCGTGAGACTGTCAAGCGAAAGGCGGTAAATATCCTCCCCTGTTTTGAAACCGTGTTTCTTAAACAGTTCCTGTGTTTTTTCTCCCGCTCCCCAGATCTTTCCTACGGGAAGGGATCGCATAAACCCTGCTTCCCCGCCGGGCGGAATAATAAAACAGCCGTCCGGCTTGGACATGCCGGAGGCAATCTTTGCGATATACTTGTTGGAGGCAAGCCCGACAGAAAGGGTCAGCCCCGTGTTTTGGCACACCGTCTCCTTGAGTTTCTTTGCGGCTTCGGCGGGAGGGCCCAGCACACGTTCGGCGCCGCTGATATCCAAAAACGCCTCATCTATGGAAAGCTGCTGAACATTGAAGGAAAAGTCCGAAAAAATTTTCATGACCTCGGCGGATTTTTCCCGGTAACGGGCCATCCTGCCCCGCAGATATATGCCGTCCGGGCAGAGTTTGAAAGCCTGGACAATGGGCATGGCGGAATGAACGCCGAAAACCCTCGCTTCGTAGGAGGCTGTAGACACAACACTGCGCCGGTCTCCGGGAAGGCCGCCCACGATGACGGGTTTCCCCCGGTATTCCGGATGATCGAGCTGTTCTACCGAGGCATAGAAGGCGTCAAGATCCGCGTGTATGAAACAGTTCATGTATATCATGATACAGGCTAGCGGTTTTTCTTCAATCCTGTTATGATGAAGTTCCCGCCGTCAGGAACCATGCGAGGGGGCTGCGCCTAACTCCGCCAGATCCGGAAGGAAGCAACGGTAAGCGAGGGTTCTCTGCGCCGTGATCATCCTGGCGGCGGGATTTTTGAACAGTATGGAAGCGATGATCCCACCCGGCAGCGGGAAATATGAAGTAACGGCCACCAAATACCGGCCGCAGAGCCTTGACGAGCTTGCGGGCCAGGAGTTTGTGGTTTCCACCCTCAAAAATTCCCTGGAA
>JAIRSL010000247.1 GCA_031255475.1 Treponema sp. | reverse complement strand
AAAAGAACTCGCCGCCTCGTATGATGAAAAAAGCGGTGTTTTTAACATCTCCTTTACCGACAGGGATCCGGTATTCGCACGGGGTGTTGTCAATTACTGCGTTTCGTATCTTCAGCAGTGGTTTGACGAACTCGGGGTTGACAAAAACAAACTGGAGAAGGAGAACCTGGAACGGAATATCGAAAACACCCTTAAAGAGATACAAAACCTTGAAGTAGAAAGCCACCGGCTGGAACGAACCGTCCTAGGACCTGTTCCGGCATCCATGCCTTCAATTACGTTTGAACAGAACCGAATTGCATTGGAACTGGCCGCCCAGCAGCAGGTCTATTCCCAGTTGAAGGTCCAGTACGAACTGCTCAAAATAACGATGGCCAGCGAAAAACCGGTTTTCCAGATACTGGAGACTGCGGAAGTTCCCGATAGAAAATCGGGTCCTAGTCGCGGACTGATCTGCATCATCGTTGTCTTTGTCGCCGGGTTCTTTTCCGTGTTTCTCGCGTTTATCCTGAATTCGATAACCAACATAAAAAACGACCCGGAAGCCATGGCGAAACTACGCCGGAACAATTAAAACAATACTTCCCGCTCTCTAATCCCGCACGTCATTTTTATAATCCCTCTTCCGCCGTTCAAACAAGCTCCTCTCCTCCATAAAACCCGGTCATTCAAGCAGATTTCTCTCTCCCTCACCCCTCCGTTGTTCAAATAAATTCCTCCCTATTTTTCCTCCGTCCGATCGGCTCTTTTTTTCGTCTTTCCGTACTCCCTGCCGTCCACATGGCCGTGACAGATCCGGCAATCGGTCCGTTTCTTCTATTTCCGGCACGGGGCTATTGTATTATTGAAGGCTTTGATATAGAAGTGTAATGGAGTAACGGTATGGGATTGGTTGAAAATGATCAGCAAACTTATTGTTGACGAATTGGGGTATGGGTATATAATTTGTCCCCGGAAGTGGGGTATGCGGGACGAAATTGCCTCGTTCCACCGGTTTTACTATGTACTGGGCGGCAGCGCCCATTATTTGAGCGCGACATGGGACATCGATCTTTCAGCCGGTAATCTTTATATACTTCCGACTTTTTCGCCCTATACCTTATGGCATGATCCGGGCAATCCCCTGGAAGTCATCTATTTTCATATCGAGATTGCGCCGGATATTACCGATGATTTACTGCAAATCCCCGTCAACGAGAATACGCTCGAAGTATCCCTTCTTCGTACCATGCGGTACTTCAGTGATAGTGGGGATATTCAGAGCCTGGATGAACTCTGCGGAATATTGGTCAGATATATAGCGGCCGCGTATTGTCCAACGATAGTATACGATCCCCGTTTGGTAAACGTAATACGTTATATTACCCGGCACACGACGGAACGGATTACCGTTGAGGATCTGGCCGAAATAGCCTGCATGGAAAGGGCGTATTTTTCCAGATTATTTAAAAAACATTATAAGACTACTCCCATGAAATATGTGACGCAGAAAAGAATGTCGATAGCGGCAAAAGAATTACTATCCGGCGCCATTATAGAGGACGTGTCCCGGCTGATTGCCTATGAGGATGAAAAGGCTTTTTCCAGGGCTTTTAAGAGAGTATATGGATGTTCGCCTTCGAGTTACTGTAAAAGTCATAATCGGCAACCTTAAAGATATTTTTGGACGTGGACAAAAACAGAGGGCGGTTTATAGTTTAACGGAGGAGGAATTATGCCGTTAAAACTTGTACCTTCACCGAGGATTGTCCGGCTTACGAGGCGGAGCGCCGATTTGGCTGTTTCGGGACGGAGAAACCTTTACGCGGACAACGCGGAATTTCTGGTGTACCACTGGTCGGGACACTCCGCCGCTTTTTCGCCCGCCACCGGAGAAATGGCGGTCAGCGCGTCCCGGCGGATAAATATCGGGGACCACAACTGCCGGGTTGATGTGGGAGGGGATTTTCCCTTCGCGTCTCAAATGCCGTCAAAGCTGGAAGGATTCGAATACGGCGCCCTGAATTGGGCAAAGGATTACGCCTTCTTTTTGGATCACAGTCCGGCGGAAGTGTATCCCGACGAAACCATTGTCGGCGAATTCCACTGGCAGTTGGACGAAGCCAGGCTGTACAAGTACCCGGACGTAGTATACGAACTGGGAGAGAAACTGCGCCATGTCGGGGCCGGCGGCATGAGTTTGGCTCATACCTGCCCGGACCTCTCCATCGGGCTGGAACTCGGCTGGACGGGGCTTTTGGACAAGGTACGGAAAAGCAGGGAGACCCACGCAGGATACGGCGCGAAACGGCGGGTGGAGTACCTTTCCGCTCAGGAACTGGTGGTGGGGGCGATTATCCGTTTTGTAGCGCGTCACGCGGCCAAAGCGCTGGAGCTGGCGCGGAACGAAACGGACCCGGAACGCAAGGCCCGGTTTGAACGGGTTGCGGCCAACTGCAAGGCCCTGAGCGAGGGAGCGCCTCAAACGTTTGAACAGGCAGTACAGTGGATCTATTTTTTCCAGGTTGTGGAACGCCTTAACGGACACGGAAACGGCTATGGCAGGCTCGATCTCCTCTTAAATGATTTTTACCGCCGCGACATCGAAAAGGGAATCCTGACCAGAACCGAAGCCAGAGAATTGATCGCCGAAATGTACCTAAAGTACGGCGGCAATTATTTTGCTTTCGGCGGCCGCTTAAAAGACGGAACCGACGCGACCAATGAGGTAAGCTGGATAGGCATAGAGGCCTATGATATTACCGGCGGCTACAACCATTTGGGACTCATGTGGCATCCGGACATTGATAAAGCGTTTTACGCCTACGGCTGTGAAGTCGTCGCACGGCACGGCTGCGGAACGCCGACCCTGGTCAATTACGATATACTCAGGGACAGCGAACTCTATTCGGGGTACAGTTACGATGACGCATGGAATGTGGCGTACAGCGGATGCCAATGGTACTGCGCCGTTGGCTGCGAATATTCGGATCATGATATGAACTGCCTGGTATTGACCAAAGCTCTCGATATGGCGGTGGAAGAGGGAATCAAAAACGACATAACCGAATTTGAGGAATTGTGGGAATTGTACGACAGGCATCTGGAAAAAACCATTGATATGCTGGTTGAATTTAAGAACAAGGTATACGAATGGCAGGATCGGGTCTGGCCGGAAATGGTCACTTCCCTCTGTATGCACGGTCCCATTGAAAAGGGTTGTGACGTTACCAGCCCGAAAGGAGTCAACAATACCTATACATCGGTGAACGTCCTGGGAGTTCCAAATGTTGTTGACGGCCTCCAGGCCCTGAAAGAAATTGTGTTTGATCGAAAACTGTACAGCCTTAAAGAAGTCCGGGAAGCGCGGCTTAACGACTGGCAGGGAGCGGAAGAACTCCGGCAGCTGCTTCTGAACGTTCAGAAATTCGGCAACGATCTTGATGAAGTCGATGCCCTGTACGTCCGGGTTGCCAACCGGATCGTGGACATCATGGAACTGAAACGAAATATAAAAGGCGGCCATTTCCGGCCCTCCCTGTTCCAGTTTATGGGCCACACCTACGCCGGGCAGTTGCAGGGGGCCACCTATGACGGACGTTTTGCCGCCGAACCGTTCGCCCACGGCTGCAATCCTATGCACGGCAGAAACACCGAAGGTATTACCGCCACGGCGAATTCCCTGTGTAAAGTTGACTTCAGGCGTTTTCAGGGCGGTTCCCTGCAAATTGAGCTGCAGCCCAAGTTTTTTGACGGCAGGGAAAACCCCGGCGAATTTATCAACCGGTTCTCCGCCGCTTTTATGGGCCGGGGCGGGGTGCAGATAAATCTTAACATCATCGATCTGGAACAGCTTAAAGCCGCCATGGACGATCCGGAGAATCCGGTACATAAAGGGCTGGTTGTAAAAGTTACCGGTTATTCCGCCCATTTTTGCGTTATGGATCGTAAATTTCAGGAGGAGTTCATCGCACGGGTTAATTATGAAGCCATCTGATGGAAGCGTTGATCTTTGATACCCACCGGGGGACAAGCCATGACGGGGAAGGATTGCGGACGACGTTCTTCTTTCAGGGCTGTCCCCTGCGCTGTAAATGGTGTCATAATCCGGAAGGAATTCCGCCCGAACCGTATGTAAAATGGGAAGCGCGGAAATGTATAGGCTGCCGCGCCTGTGTTAAGGCGTGTCCCGGAAAATTTTTGGAGTTTGCGGAAGAAGGTCCCCGCATTGACCGGAACCGCTGTACCCGCTGCGGCGCATGTACCAAGAGGTGCCCTTCCAAGGCCCTGCAAATTTCGGCAGGGGCGTGGACTGTTGACGAACTGGCGGCATACGCCTTAAAAGACAAACATTTTTACGACGCCTTCAATGGCGGCGTTACGTTCAGCGGAGGGGAAGCCGCGCTGCATACGCCGTTTATCCTTGAGGCGGCGGAGCGCCTTCATGCCGCCGGCATACATGTCGCCCTGGATACGTCGGGATACTGCGCTCCACAACTTTTTGAGACAGTATTTCCGTCATTCGATAGCATACTGTTTGATTTAAAAATTGCCGATGAAGAGCGGCATAAGAAATTTACCGGCGCGGGGAACGCTCTTATTTTGGAGAATCTTGCCCGAATAGTCCGCAAAAAAAGAAGCGGCGAATATGCCGGGGAACTATGGATCCGTACCCCCATCATACCGGATGCGACCGATACGGAAGAAAATATCCTGTCCATAGCGGAAATCATACGGACCTGCCATGACGCGATCAGCCGCTGGGAACTGTGCGCTTTCAATAATATGTGTAAATCCAAATACCGGAGCCTTGGTCTTGAATGGGAATATATGGACACGGATCTGCTTTCCCATGCCCGGATGCGGGAGCTGTTTCAAATTGCGGAAAAGGTTATTGGGAACAGAGTTTCTCTATTATCCACCGGGTTGACCGCGCAGGATCGCTAATTCCCGGCGGGGTTAAGGCGCATAAAAAAGGCCGCGTTTTTCGCGGCCTTTTTTTGTTACGCGCGTTTTGCGTATTTTTTCATGTCGAAATATACCGCCACAATGATGATTGCGCCTTTTACCAGTAACTGATAGTACGAGTCTATCGAAAGGAAGCTCATGCCGTAGTTGATAAGCCCCATGGTGAATACGCCGATAATCATGCCGCCAACAGTGCCGACGCCGCCGTTTTGCGAAACGCCGCCGACGGTAACCGCCGCTATGGCGTCAAGCTCCATGCCGTTTGCCGTAAGAGCATTCGCGAGGCCCAGCCGTCCTGCGAGAAGCACGCCGGCGCAGCCGTACAGAAGCCCCGCGTAAAAGTACACGCATAGCAGATTGCGCTCGACATTGATGCCCGATACCCGCGCCGCTTGGGCATTGCCGCCGATCGCGTAAAAATTCGTTCCCTGTTTTGTGTGCTTAAGCAAAATCCATACGACGATTGTGATGATAACCACATATATTCCCAAATACGGGAATGAAAAAGCGGCGCTGCCGATTGAATTCTGCGCGAGGGATTTAAATTCACTGGTAAGCGATCCTACGACGGCGGCTTTTGTATAGATAAGCTGGCAGCCCCGTGCGATGGACATTGTTCCCAGCGTTGCGATAAAGGGGGGCAGCTTGCCATACGCGACCAGAACGCCGTTAAACAAACCGAAGATGCCGCCGGCGATTATTCCGGTAATGATAGGCATGAACAACGGAAACGAATGGCCAAAATACAGGGCCGATTCATACGTGGATATCTGCGCAAAAGAGGCGGCTACGGAGGCGCAAAGGCAGACCACATAACCTATCGAAAGGTCAATGCCTTTTGTCACAATAATCATACCAACGCCAAGCGCGGCAAAGGCCCGTACCGCTTCCGCGATTATCAGTGTTTTCGCGGACGGCCACGAAAGCACCTGCCCTTTTGTCAGTACCGACAGCAGAAAAACCAGCACCGCAAACGTAACAAAAGTCGTATACTTGCTCAAGAATGCCTTTACATTTGTTACTTTCATATTCACTCCCTACTCCAAAATTTTACGCAAACTGTGTGGCAAAACGCATGATCTCTTCCTGGGACAATTCCTGTTTTCCAAGAATCCCGGTCATCTTTCCGGCGCAGAGTACGATGACCCGGTGGCTCATGCCGATAAGCTCCGGCATTTCGCTCGACACCATTATGATGGACTTTCCCTGTTTAACCAGTTCCGCCATTATCGTGTAAATTTCGTACTTGGCGCCGACATCAATGCCCCTGGTCGGCTCGTCCATGATAAGAATGTCCGGCATGGTCATAAGCCAGCGGCTTAAGATAACCTTTTGCTGGTTTCCGCCGGAAAGGTTTTGTACCAGGGTACTCATCGACGGAGTTTTTGTCCGAAGCTGATGATTTTGGGTCCTCGCCATTTCTATAAGTTTTTTATGATCTAAAAGGCCGATTTTTGTCCTGTAATTGTCAAGCGACGGGATTGTGGTGTTTACCGTTACGTCCAAAAGGGGAAATATACCGGTCTGCCGTCTGTCCTCGGTAACAAGCCCCATTCCCGCGTGAATCGCTTCATGGGGAGTAAGCCGTCTCAGCGGTACGCCGTTCACGAAAACCTGGCCCGAACTCACCGGCCGTATGCCGAAAATCGCCTCGACAAGCTCGGTGCGCTGGGCGCCGACAAGACCGCCAAGGCCGAGTATTTCGCCCTTATAAAGCTCAAAGCTGATGTTTTTGAACGACCTGGGGTTAGACGCCGTTAAGTTCTGTACCTTAAGGCAGACAGCCCCGATGTTCGACTCCACGGGCGGAAAGCGGTGGGTTATGTCGCGGCCGACCATAAGCGAAATGAGCCTGTTACTGTCGATTTCGCTGACCGGATCGGTTCTGACGACCTTGCCGTCACGCATGACGGTAACCGTATCGGCAATCTGGAAAATTTCTTCCATTTTGTGGGAAATATAAATTATCGCCACGCCCTTTTCCCGAAGGTTCCGAATAATATTGAAAAGATGAACCACTTCATGTTCGGTAAGAGAACTGGTCGGCTCGTCCATGACAACGATTGAAGCGTTGTAAGAAACGGCCTTGGCGATTTCGCAGCCCTGCTGCTGGCTTATCGAAAGGCTGCTCATCCGGGCCGCCGGATCAAAGTTGAAGTTAAGGCCCTCAAGCAGCTGCTTCGTATCCTGGATCATTTTCTTGTGATCAATAAGGTGAAATTTATTTAAAGGCTCGCGTCCAAGCCATATATTCTGCGCTACGGATCTTTCGGGAACGTTGGAAAGCTCTTGATGTATCATCGACACGCCGGCCGCCATTGCGTCCGCGGCGCTGTTAAAACGACATTCCTTGCCGTCAAGAAGTATTTTTCCCGCGTCCATTTTGTATATGCCAAAAAGACATTTCATCAGGGTGGATTTACCGGCGCCGTTTTCTCCCATCAGCGCGTGTACGGTCCCCGGCTTTACCTTAAAATCTACGCCATCAAGGGCAAGCACACCGGGAAAATTCTTTGAGATGCCAATCATTTCGATGACAAATTCGGTATCTTTCATGTATTTCCGCTCCGGGATACAGGCGTTTCCAATACCGGGTGATATTGGAAACGCCGATTTTATCGATTAAAGTCCGTTTACTTTAAGAGGCTCCTGTAGTTATCCTTGGTGATGGGCACGTAGGGAACAAGGTAGCATTGCTGAATAACCGCGGCGTCATTGGCGGGGTATTCGGGAGTAACGGCATTCGCGGGGGCAAGGCCGGAGATGGTTTTTCCGAGTACGGAACCGGTCGAAGCGAGCTCGTAGACTATGCCGAAGGCGACATCGGACTGGGCTTTGGAATCCTGCAAAACCGTGGCGTAAAGCCTGTCCTGGCTCATGGAGTTCAGGGCTTCCTGGGTGGCATCGTAGCCGATTACCGGAACGGCCAGGGACGTACCATCGGCGGCGTCATCTTTGGTAAGCCCGTTCTGGATCATCGCCTCAATCGCCCCAAGAGCCATGCCGTCATTCTGGGCGACGACAACGTTGAACCGGCCGCGGTGCGCGCCGATCCATGTACTCATCTTCTCCTGCGCCTGGTCGGGGGTCCAGTTCGCCGTATCTTCGGCAATCTTTACCACCGAGTAGCCGCGGGCCTTCAGTTCGTCTTCCATGCCCTTCTGCCGGTTCACCTGGGCGGGATGTCCCAGAGCGCCCTGGATGTGGATCATGTTGACTACCTTGCCGGGAGCCTTGTCCGGGTTTTTATCGAAGTAGTCGGCGACAATCTGACCGGCGAACTTGCCCGCGATAAGTTCCGGGGAGGACGCGAAGAAGAAAGTCTTCCCGACCTTGAGGGCTTCCGTGGTGGGCGGCGTATTGGAATACGCGGCGGCCCCGCCCCGTTCTGCGATGGCCCTGTTCATCTGTTCCGACATCTGGCCGTCGATGGGGATAACCACGAAATACTTGTAACCCTGATTGAGCAGGGTATCCAACTGGGTAAGCTGGGCCTGCATGTCGTTGTTTGCATCCTGCACATTCAGGGCCACGCCTTTTTCCACAGCCAGTTTCCGGACATTTTCCGCATAATCCTTAAGAAACTGTTCGTTCATGTTCCTCATAAGCAGGGCAATCTGGATCTGTCCGCTGCCCGAAGCTCCGCCGCCTGACTGCTGTCCACCGCCGCCCGCAAAGGCAAGGCTTGACGCCGCCATTAATACCACTAAAACGAGCGCAATTTTTTTCATTTACTCTTCTCCTCCTGAAATACGATTTTTCAAAAAATCCTTTGGGTAAAGGTTTTTTGACATTAGATCGATTATACCCCCTGTTTTTCGGGCCTGTATAGTCAATATTTTATGCAGATTGGTCAAAAATTTACTTTTTCGATCCCTTACGCTCCGCCGTTCACGAAGAACGCGCCCGGCCTGCGGTTAGTACCTTGTAGAGGCTAAATGACAAAAACACATGCCGACAAAGTCCGCAGATTACGCTGATTTTTCGTACAAAAGTATTCATAATCCGTGATAATCCGCG
>JAIRSL010000083.1 GCA_031255475.1 Treponema sp. | reverse complement strand
GCGGAGAATTCCGCCGAGACGGGGAAATTCCGGGAGCGGGGACGGGGAGGGGACACGTCCAGGCGGCGGCTTATGCGGCCGGGCTTTCCGGTAAGGATGTAAACGCTGTCCGAAAGGAGCAGGGCTTCTTCCACGTCGTGGGTAATGAAGATTGTTGAAAGGGACATTTCTGTTGCAATGTCCCGGTACCATTCCTGCATCTGCCGGCGTGTTATGGCGTCCAGGGCAGAGAAGGGTTCGTCCAGAAGGATCACCGGATTGCGGGTCATGCAGGTCCGCAGGAGTGCGGCCCGCTGGCGCATACCCCCGGAAAGCTGCCGGGGGTATTTTTTTTCGTATCCGGCAAGCCCAAAGTGGGGAAAAAACGCCGCCGCGTACTCCCTGGCTTCGCGCTTTTTATCCCCCCTGATGAGCAGAGGGAGGATCACGTTGTCCAGGACGGTGCGGTACTCCAGAAGCAGGTCTTTTTGGAGCATGTAACTTACCCTGCCCGAGACGCCGGTAATATCCTCGCCGGAAAGGAATATTTTCCCGTGATCGGGTTTATCCACCCCGGCAAGGACGTTGAAGAGGGTGGTCTTGCCCACGCCCGAAGGTCCCAAAAGGGAGATGAATCCCCCTTTGGAGAGGTACAGGCTGATACCGGTGACCACCGGTTCTCCCGCGTAGGTCTTGGCAACGTCTTCGCAGGAAAACAGCGTTTCCGTTGCCGCGCCGGTGTTACCGCCGTTCAAGGCAGGTACTCGTTGGTAAAACCGCCTTCCCCGATGTCTTTTTCCAGAAGGCCCCGTTCAAACATCCACCGGTAGAACCTTCCCCAGCGGGCGGGATCGATTTCTCCCCAACGCGGGGCGTCTCCCTGATACCGGCTCGCCAGGTATTCCTGACTCCGGCGGACCAGGGCCGGGTCCAGTTCGGGAGCGTGTTTCAGCAGTATCTCCGCCGCCTCCGCCGGATTTTCCGCGGCAAAGGCATATCCCCGGCTTACGGCGGCAAGGAACTTCCGGGCGGTATCCCCGTTGGCGGCGGCCCAGGCGCTGTTGGCCACTAAAACAGGGGTGTAAAAATCCAGGTCGCGGTTAATCGTTCCTAAATCCAGATAGGTGATGTCCAGGTTCCGGATTTCCGCGGCAACGCCGTCCCAGGCGTAGTAGATCCAAATGGCGTCAACATCGGTTTCCAGGGCGGAGAAAGCGTCGGTGGCGAAGTTGGGGATCATCGTTACGGCGTTGAAATCCCCGCCGTCGCCCTCAACGATGTTCCGCACGACTTCCGTCACCAGGGGCGTCTCCCAGGAGGCAAAACGTTTCCCCGCCAGGTCTCCGGGGCCGGCGATGCCGCTTTCCCGCAGAGCCATGATTCCCGACGTGTTGTGGCTGATGATGGCCGCCACCGCCGTCACCGGCAGGGCGTCCCGGTCCCTGGCGATGGCGGGTCCCAGAGACTCCTGGAAATCCACCGCGAATTCGGCGTTCCCCGATCCAAGGAGTACCAGGGCGCCGTCCTCCGGGGGCTGCATAATCTCTACCTTAAGGCCCGCCTCGGCAAACCAGCCTTTCTCCAAGGCGGCGTAAAGGCCGGTATGATTGGTGTTCGGCGTCCAGTCCAGCACTACCCGGATGTTCCCGGTTTCCGCCCCGCGTCCCCCGCAGGCGCCGACGATGAGCAGCGTTACTGCGGCAAAAACAATACCACCCGATTTCTTCATCATTGTACTCCTTAATCTTTTTTGTACGGCATAGCCGTTTTTTCCAGTTCTGTTACCAGCTTCATGAGCAGAAGGCTTAGTACCGCCGTCAGCAGTATTACCGCGAACATCTTGTCGAATGAATAGGAACGGCGGACCCGGACCATGTAAACCCCAAGCCCCGCGTCTCCCCCAAGCCACTCGGAGATCACCGCGCCTATGATGGCGTAGGAGCTTGATATTTTAAGCCCCGCGAAAAAGGCGCCCATGCTCTGGGGGATTTTGATATACCGGTATATCTGCCGCCGCGTTGCCCCCATGGAACGGAGGAGCCTGATCGCGTCCCCGTCCGCCTGGTCAAAACCGCCCAAAAGCCCTATGGTCAGGGGGAAAAAGCAGGTGAGGAAGACCAGGGTGATCTTCGGGGCCATGCCGTATCCCATCCAGAGGATAAGGAGGGGCGCAAGGGCGATGACGGGCATGGTTTGGGTGAGGAGCAGCAGGGGCATTACCGACCGCTTGAGGAAGCGGTTCATGTCCAGGAGGACGGCCAGAATCAGGGATACCGCCACGGAAATGAGGAGACCCCACAGGGCTTCAATAAGCGTGCGGCCCAGATGCCTCATGAGGAGGGGGAAGTCGGCGATGAATGCCTGTACCACCCGGACAGGGCTTGGCAGCATATAGGCCGGCAGTAATCCTGTCATGGCGGTTATCTGCCAGAGGATCACCAGGACCGCCGCCGGCGCCAGAGACCGGGAGTTTTGGAGTCTCCACGCCGGACTTCCCTCCGTTGAAAGTTCAGGCATGGTGTTTCGCGGTCTTCTTTTCGATGGACCAAACCCCGGCTCCGGGGTTATACGCCGTCTTGATGTAGGCGGACACGCTCTCCGCCCCCTCCCGCAGACAGATGAGCTGACATTCCTTAGCCACATCCCAGAGCGCGTCGAAATCCCCCTCAATAGTGGTCTCAAAAGGCCCCACAAAGACCTTGAGTCCCGTACCTTTAAGGTAGGCGATCACCGCGTCCACAATACGGAGCACTTCGTCCCCGCCGGCTGTTTTGGGCAGTACCTGAATCGCTATACTCGCCTTAGGCTGCGCCGCAGATTGTTCCATAAATCGTACCTCCATAATTCCTAAAAATGATATTGCCGCGCCGTCGTATGAACCGGCGGTACGCGCATCTTCCTTGTGCTTCCCTCAAACGAAAAAAGCGCCCGCACGGACAACCGCGTAGGCGCTTAAACAAGCCATGAACCCTTTTACCTGGTAAAAGGCCGTTCCCTACGCCGGCATTATCCGGATCAGGTTACAGGGTTTAAAGCGTCAATCCGCTTCCTCTCAGCCGGAACTATCCAGCACCCCTAATATTTATGACTCGTACTGTAATACGATTGTGAAAACTTGTCAAGCGCCCGGTTCATCTTTTTCATACTTAAGAACTTGCGACCCACGAGTTACAAAAAAGAGCAAAAAAGCTGAAAATTTCGGTCCGAATCGAAGCGCCATGTGTTCCGGAACCATAAATATAGCAGGAGGTTCTATAAATGAAATACGGTGAATCATTTTTCATACCGATTCTCTGGCTTTTCAGGAAAAAAGGGCCTGAGAAAAGGGGATGCGGGGTGTGGCTCGCGGGGCTTTTGCCTGCGTTGGTGACCGGGCTTTGGAGCTGCGATGCTGTTTCGGGGACCGGGACGGGACGGATGGCGGACGCGGCGGAGATAAAGGCGCTGTTCATCGCTACATGGAACGTTCAGGCTTTATTTGACGGAGAAGAGAACGGAAAGGAATACACGGAATACCGTATGACGGCAGGCTGGTCGGAAGAAAAGTACCGGGCACGGCTTACCGCGCTGGCGGACGCGGCGGTGCGTATGACGGAAGGAGGACCGGACATCCTGGCGCTGCAAGAGGTGGAAAACGAAACGGTTCTGAAAAGCCTTGCGGAGGGTCCTCTGGCAAAGTACGGTTATACCCGGACGCTGTTCGCCAATAATCCCGGAGCATCCCTGGGGGTAGGGCTTCTGAGCAGGCTGCCGTTTCTGGAAACAAAGACCCACTCCGTTACCTGTAACGGAGTTACTAGTCCGAGACCGGTAGCGGAGGTACGAATGGAGTTGGGGAAGACGCCGGTGGTACTGTTCATCTGTCACTGGAAATCCAAGGTGGAAGGAGAAGACGCGACCGAAGACGCGCGCCGCGCTTCGGCACGGGTGGTTCTGCGAAGACTGCGGGAAATTTGGGCGGAGGAACCGGATTTGCCGGTG
>JAIRSL010000053.1 GCA_031255475.1 Treponema sp. | reverse complement strand
ACCGAAGGTTTTTATGAGCTTACGGACCTTTCCGGGCCGGAAAGCGCGGTTCCCGCCGCGCCGGGCGCTGCCCCGGAAGGCACGGGGGACAGCCGGGCCGAACAGGTGATGAGGGCCCTGGCCGCGGCGTACCCTGACCGGATAGGGGAGGCGGAACCGAGGGACGGGGATTGGGCCGTCCCGGTTATGGGCGAGTGGTTCTACTACGCAGAGGGACGCCTCCTGCCGGAGGCGCTGAAAGACAGCGCCTCGGACTACGATCCCCAGCCCTTCTACCGCTATATTCCGGAACTTCCCCCATGGAAAGAGATGGAGCCTGAGGAAGCGGAACGGTTCCGCGATTCCGCCCGGCGGCGCAGGGAAAATCCTCCCAAACGCTCACAGCACTTTTACGATGCCCTTTGGCAGGCCCGTACCCGCGAAGAAGCCTACGAGCGGGTTAAAACCATACGGTTTCTTAGCCATAACGTCCTGGTTCATTACGCCATACTGGAAGAACTCGCCCTGGTTGAAGCCCGGATTCAGCGGGACGCTCAGACAGACGCCGGGGTGCGGGAGTGGGTGCGCGGCATAGAAACCCTTTCCGGCTGGAATTGGCGGAGCATAGCGGATACCCAGAGCAGGAGTTTCCATGCCTACGGAACGGCCGTTGATATACTGCCTGCGTCCCGGCGGGGGCTCGAAACCTATTGGCTTTGGACTTCCCGGTACAATTCCCAATGGTGGGATGTTCCCTACACGAAACGGCTCCATCCGCCGGATAAGATCGTCAAGGCTTTTGAAGCCTACGGTTTTATCTGGGGAGGAAAATGGCTTTTTTACGACACCATGCACTTTGAATACCGGCCGGAAATTCTTTTACTGAACGATCTGCCCCTTAATCACTACTAGTCAAACTATCAGCGAAGTAATGTATCTATCAGTTATTTGTCATGCCGTCTTCCTGTGTAGGATGATCTATCAATGTCCGTATTAAAAGGGAACGACATAAATTTTTTATTTGGAAAAAACCTTAAACGTATCAGGACCCAAAGGAAAGTTTCCCAATTAACCCTGGCAAATATGGCGGATTTGACCCATAACTTTATCAATGATATCGAAAACGGCCGCAAGTGGGTATCTCCGGACACCCTGGCCAAACTATCCAACGCGCTTAAAATAGAACCCTATCAGTTTTTTACCCCCGTATCGACGCCCCTCAACATGGATGCCGAATTCATGACCAATTACCTGGACGACATGGAAGATTCTTTCCTCAAGATGGTCAGGGAACTCCGCGTCCGCTATCTGCCGGACGAGGATACCTGAACCGGTACCCGGAAAAGCCCATCCTTCCGTTCATTGCCCCGAGTCAACCAGCGTCTTAAATTCCATTTCGTCCAGAGTTTCCTGTTCCAAGAGTTTTTCGGCCACGGCGTTCAGAATATCCCGTTTCCGGGCGATGGTCTCCCTGACCTCGGCATAGCGGCTGTTGATGATCCTGGCGATTTCCTCGTCCACGTACTGTTGAGTGCTCTCCGCGTATTCCCGCTGGAACATCGGTTCCTGCCGCTCCATTCCACCCACGCCCGCGCCCCTGGACGTAAGGGCCACATTCCGGAACCGTTCGCTCATGCCGTAGTCGGTGATCATCTTCCGGGCTATGTCCGTGGCTTTGGTAAGATCGCTGGCCGCGCCCGTGGAAAACTCCCCGGAAATCATTTCTTCGGCAATACGGCCGCCCAGGAGTATGTCTATTTTCCCCAGAAGATCGGACCGGGTCACCGTATACCGGTCTTCCACGGGCATCTGTAAGGTATACCCCAGAGCAAACCCTCGGGGGATTATCGAAATCTTCTGAACCGGATCGGCGTTGGGGGTAAAGGCCGCCACCAGCGCGTGCCCCGCCTCGTGGTAGGCCGTCAGCTTCCGTTCCTCCGGTTTGAGCACACGGGTCTTCTTTTGCAGACCCGCCACGGTCTTCTCTATGGCCTCGTCAAAATCCCGCTGTTCCACCAACCGCCTGCCCGCCCGTACCGCCAGCAGAGCCGCCTCGTTCACGATGTTGGCAAGATCCGCGCCGGAAAACCCGGAAGTTATACGGGCAGTCACCGACAGGTCCACCGCCGGGGACAACTTGACGTTCTTGGAATGTATCCTGAGTATTTCTTCCCGGCCTTTAAGGTCGGGCCGGTCCACCAGGACCTGGCGGTCAAAGCGGCCGGGCCTGAGCAAGGCCGGATCCAGCACGTCGGGCCGGTTGGTAGCCGCCAGGATGATAAGGCCGCTCGTAGCGTCAAAGCCGTCCATCTCCACCAAAAGCTGGTTCAATGTCTGCTCCCGCTCGTCGTTCCCTCCGGCAACATTGTTGATGCGGCTTTTGCCTATGGCGTCCAATTCGTCAATAAAGATGATGCAGGGGGCTTTTTCCCGCGCCTGTTTAAAAAGGTCCCGCACACGGGCGGCCCCCACGCCGACGAACATCTCCACAAAGTCGGCGCCGCTCATGCGGAAAAAAGCCACCTCCGCCTCTCCCGCCACCGCGCGTGCCAGAAGGGTTTTCCCCGTACCCGGCGGCCCGACGAGGAGCACCCCCTTGGGGATCTTTCCGCCTATTTCGGTATACTTCTTGGGATTACGCAGAAAATCCACCACTTCCACAAGTTCTTCCTTGGCCTCGTCCACCCCGGCCACATCGTGAAAGCGGGTAATGATGTCCCCCTCCGCCACGATGACCGCCCGGTTCTGCCCCACGGAAAGAACGTTGCCCCCCATATTACCCAGACGCTTCAACAGGAACCGCCATACAAAGAAAAAGAACGCAATGGGAAGCACCCAACTGAAGATAAGGTTAAGGACCGTACTTCCTTCCCGGGAAACCGCGTAATAGGAGACCCCCCGTTCGTCCATAAGTTTGATGATATCCGGGTCGCCTATGGGAACCGTCCGGTACACCGTACCCGCGGCGTTCCGGTACGGATTCCGCAGAAACGTATCGGACGGCGGGTTCCGTTTGGGAGTGGTATATCCGGTAAAGTAGGAATCCGACAACTCCACCCGCTTTATCTCTCCGGAAATGATTTTGGCCTTGAATTCCGAAAAATCAATGGTAGGATTCACCCTGCCAAGGAACACATAATTGAAAAGACTCATCCCCGCCACGATGATCAGGACATAAATGATGGAAAATTTCCATCCGCCGAACCGTTTAGGATCCGGCAGCTTAGGCCCTCCGAACGGGAATTGAGGGCCGGAATTCCGTTTGTTTTTTTTCTGGGGGTCCTCGGACCCAAAATCGTTCATGATTATCTCCTGATCGTCCATTTCGACATATATTATAGTTTAATCATAAGGTATTACGACAAAGTTGAATATGATTGCCGGCCATTTTCCTGAATACTACCATATAAATCGTTATTAAGGAAAGAACGGGGTATGCGGCAATTTTGCGTTTATGGGCGCGTTACCATTGAACGCGGAAGAATTCGGGCGCATCCCCGCCTGCGGCGGGGACCGGGCCATCCGGGGCTACGGACCCGGCTGCGCCGGGTCTGCTTCGCACCCCTCCTATCCCTTGCGCGTTCGCGGGGTAAAAAAAACCGCCGCCCCGGTTAAGGGCGGCGGCTGTTACGCGGAAACCGGTATCAGAT
>JAIRSL010000008.1 GCA_031255475.1 Treponema sp. | reverse complement strand
GCCGCGAAACATGAAGAAAAACTCAAAGAACCGGAAGAATTCAGGGTTATACTCCTGAACGACCATTATACCGCCATGGATTTTGTCGTTGAAATCCTGGTACATATCTTCCATAAGACATCCGAAGACGCAAACCGTATCATGCTGGACGTACACCGGAAGGGCCGCGGGACCGTGGGGGTTTATCCCTATGACATAGCCCAAACCAAGGCGGCGCAAGTCCACCAGGCTGCCAGGGAACATGAGTTTCCCCTCCGGTGTATTGTGGAAAAAGCGTAAATAGTTTGGTTTCCGGGATTATTTTGCATACATTATGTAGGGAGGGATACAGAGAATGAAAATAAGCCGCCACGCGCAGGCGATTATGAATGCCGCATATAATGAAGCGAAAGTACGGAATCACGAGTATCTTACCCCTGAACATATTCTATATGCCGCCCTTGCCTTCTCCGAAGTCCAGGATATTCTGATCGGCGCGGGCGCCAACCTGGATCAGATTAAACACGGCATGGAAAATTATTTTGAACAGAAGGTCCCGGTGTTGGATAATATCGACCCGACTCAAACCGTGGGCTTTCAGAGTGTCCTGGAACGGGCGGTGCTGCAAAGCCACGCTTCCCAAAAGGACACTCTGGATGTGGCCGACATTCTGGTATCCCTCTACGATGAGGAACGGAACTACTGCGCCTATTACCTCCGCAAGGTGGGCGTTACCCGGCTGGAACTCCTGGAGAGTATCTCTCATGGTACGGGGTCCGACGAAGACGGCGGGTTTACGTTCGGGAAGGCGCATCCCATGAATTTCACCGGCGATGAAAACCGGGAAGAGGCTTTTGAAGAAGGGGAGCCTCTTCCGGGGAACGCCCAGAAAACAAAGGGAAACAACAAACGGAGCGCCCTGGAGCGGTACGCCACGGAACTTACCGCCCTGGCCCGTGAAGGCAGGCTGGAGCCGGTCATAGGTCGGGATGCGGAGCTTGACCGGACCGTGCAGGTACTCTGCCGCAGGCTCAAGAATAATCCCGTGCATGTGGGAGATTCGGGGGTCGGGAAAACCGCCATTACCGAAGGGCTTGCCCAGCGCATCGTTCTGGGGAACGTGCCCCCTACGCTCAAGGATTTCTCCATTTTTTCCCTGGATATGGGCGCTCTGGTGGCGGGGACCAAGTACCGGGGCGATTTTGAGGAACGGGTTAAGCGTGTCGTTGAGGAAATTCTTAAGAAACAGCGGGCCATCCTCTTCATTGACGAGATTCACACCCTGGTCGGGGCCGGATCGGTGTCGGGGGGCGCTCTGGACGCATCGAACCTCCTCAAACCGGCCCTTACTTCGGGAAAGATCCGCTGCATAGGTTCCACCACCCATGAGGAGTACGGCAAATTTTTCGACAAGGACCGGGCGCTCTCCCGGCGTTTCCAGAAAATCGACATTAACGAACCCGCGGAAGAGGACGCCATCGCCATTCTTAGGGGGCTTAAATCCAAATACGAGGATTATCACAAGGTCCGGTACAGTGATAACGCCGTGGAAGGGGCGGTGCGGCTTTCCGCCCAGTACATCACCGAACGGCGTCTGCCGGACAAGGCGATAGACGTAATAGACGAAGCCGGGGCTTTTGCCCGGATAGAAGCCTTCAAAAAGCTCCATAACGGCGGAGAGGACAATCCGGGGGTCTCCGTTCAGGAAGGGACCGTGGAAATCGTTGATATAGACCTTCCTCTGATAGAAACCGTGGTCGCCCGTATAGCCCGCATACCCGCGCGTTCCGTTGGGGAAAGCGAGAAAGACCGGCTCCGTACCCTGGAAGAACGGCTTAAAGCGAAAATCTTCGGCCAGGACGAGGCGGTTACCGCGGTGGTCGGGGCGGTCAAGCGTTCCCGCGCCGGTTTTAGGGCGGAAAACAAACCCATAGCCAACTTCCTCTTTGCCGGGCCCACGGGGGTCGGCAAGACCGAACTGGCCCGGTGCCTGGCGGACATTCTTGGCGTTGCCATGCACCGCTTTGATATGAGCGAGTATCAGGAAAAGCATACGGTCTCCCGGCTTATCGGTTCTCCCCCCGGTTACGTGGGATATGACGAGGGGGGGCTTCTTACGGACGCCATACGGAAACAGCCCCACGCGGTGGTCCTTCTGGACGAAATCGAAAAGGCCCACCCGGACATCTACAACATACTCCTACAGATCATGGATTACGCCACGCTGACGGATAATAACGGGCGGAAGGCCGATTTCCGGAACACGATCCTTATCATGACGAGTAATGCCGGGGCGCGGGATATAGGCAAGAACCTTATAGGTTTTGGGGAACGGATCACCGGGGAGTCCGAAGTAACCAGCGCGGTGGAACGCATCTTTACTCCCGAATTCCGTAACCGGCTGGACGGGGTGGTCCGGTTCGGTTATCTGTCCCGGGACATCATGATTTCCATCATCAACAAGGAACTGGACGCTTTCAGGGCCCAGCTTGCGGAAAAAAGCGTCTCCCTGGAAGTTACCGGCGCCTGCGTTGAGCGTCTGGCCGAAGAGGGGTACAGCCGTGAATTCGGTGCCCGGAATGTGAGCCGCGTTGTGGAAGATCGGATTAAGGCGTTTTTCGTGGACGAAGTTCTCTTCGGCCGCCTCAGTGAAGGAGGCGTTGCCCGGGCGGACTGGCAAGACGGGGAATACCGCGTTGATATTCTTTCCTGACCGGGACGGGTATATCGAAACGTGGGCAGTATACAGCCGGGACCGGATCCGGATTTTCCGTACTTCTCTCAAAACGACCGTTATCGTTTTCCCCCGGCAGCCGAAGCCCGGGGCAGTATCGTTGCCATTGGGGGAAACCTGTCGCCGGGTATGCTCCTTTCGGCCTACGAACAGGGTATCTTTCCCTGGTATAACCCCGAAGATCCCGTACTCTGGCAGTCCCCGGACCCCCGCTGTGTGATCTTC
>JAIRSL010000104.1 GCA_031255475.1 Treponema sp. | reverse complement strand
CTGGTTTTCATACCTAACCTCATTTGCTCCACTCTCCAGTGGAGCCAGTATACTTTGGGCTAGGTTTTTAGTTTTGAGGCATCCGCTTTTTCGGCTAGGTTTTGTTTTGAGGCATCACGCTACATGAAGAACGGCAATCCTCGGTTAGTACCGTTAGAGCTTATCTAAAGTGATTCATAGAATGTTCCCGTGCCGGCGGAAATCGTTCCAGATCGTCTCAAAGGAATCATCCTGCGCCGGGATGGGCCGGGCCTGCCGTCTGGTACAGATACAGGCTCCGTCCTTATAGACAAGTTCCTGAATCTCCGGTTCCCGGCGCCCGTCATCGGGAACATAGCGGAATTCCGGGAGGGCGTCGTGGAGTTTTTGCCCTGATTCGGAGCGGTAAACGGCGCCGCCCCGGCTTTTTCCGTTATGACGGATATAATCGTCCATGGCGGAAAGGTAGATGTACTGACAGAAAAGAATATCCCGCAAACGGTATACCTGGGATAAATCCCCGGCGCGGCGTATCCCGGCTTTTTCCCCTATGGCATCCCACAGTTCCTTGCTTGCTTTTAAGGCCGCCGCTATGTCCTCCCCGGCCCGCAGAACAGCTCCGGCCCGGCTCATCCGCTCCCGGGCTTCGCGGATCAGGGCGGGAACATTGTCCCTGCCGTTGCCGGTTACCTTATCGGGGAGGCTGATAAGGTCCGGCAGTTGAGCGCGGAAAACCCGTTCCATTGTTTGGGAATCGAAAGGAAGCAGGGGGCGCTTGTGGGCGATAAAGCAGGCGGCCCGGTAAGATCCCGTCTGCCCCGCGTTTAATGCGCTGCCTCCGGGCCGGTAAACCCCATGGGTGGCGGCGGCTTCCCCTACCGGGAAAAACCCCGCTATGTTTGACTGCCACCGGCAGTCAACCGCGAGGCCGCCGTTGTTGTGCTGGGCGCAAAGGGCGATCTCCAGCATTTCCGTCTTGAGATCAACGCCCTTGCCGTGAAAAAAGTCGAGAGCGGGCTTGTTCATCTTTTCCAGCCTGTCCATAGGAACGCCGAAACAGGCTCCCGAGGCGGCAAGGTAATCATGAGCTTCCGTGGAAAGCGCCGTAAAATCAACGGAGGCTTTCTTTTGGGGATTGTACCGGTAATCGAGAAAAACCCGGCGGCCTTTGCGTAACTCCGCGTATACCAGAAGGTCTATAATGGAAGAACCATTCAGTTTGCGTACGTCAAACGGCCACTGGTAACCCTTTAGAAAAACCAGGGAAAGCAGTTCCGGCAGGCCGGAAAAATGATCAAGGAGGAATTCCCTCTCGTCCCCGCCGGACGGATCGGTGGAAACAAAGCGGGGGAGAACCTGCATGTAGGTTCCGCTCACATTCCACCGGGGCCGTATTGACGCCAGCCCGTATTGCCATTCCGTCAGGTTTCGGCCCAGACAGCCGGCCTCAAAAGCGGCGCCTCCCGCGCCGTGCTGGCTTTCGGGGTATACGCTTGTTTCGTAAAGATCGCCGGGACCGCCGGCTGCCCAAATAATATTGGGGGTCCAAAAAACGACAAAACGGCGCAGGGGATCTTCCTGTGCGTCCAAATCCAGGCATAAAAGCCCCGCCGCTCTTCCCTGATCCGTCAGGACCCGCAGGATCATCATTTTATCGAAGATCCGTATTCCTTTGGCCTTTACCTGGGCTTCAAGAGCTTCGGTCATCAGTTTTGAGGTATAGGGACCCGCGCTGGTGGCGCGCCGGGCCGGATCGTGATCGGTTTTATATCCCACATATTCGCCGTATTGGTTTTTGGGGAAGGGAATTCCCAGCCGGACGAGTTTCATGAAACAGGGAACAGACGCGGCCGCTTCACAAAGGGCGATGTCTCCGTCCATACACTGCCCGGTGAAAAGGGTTTCCGCCAGGGCGCGGACGCTGTCCCCTTCCGATCCCGCCAGGGAAAGTTTGTAATAGGTCTGCTTATCCGAACCGGCATTCCGGGACGTACCGCCCCTCAAATCTTCCGTAACAAGGGCGATGTCCCGCAGGCCCTCGTCATACAGGGTGTCGGCGGCGTTAAAACCGGTGGCCCCGGAACCGGCTGCCAGGGCGGACAGGGCGTATACTCTAACGGGCGTATTGTTAATCGTGAAAACTTGTTCTTCCATAATTCTCACAAACGCCGGATATGAAAACCGCCGTCCACATCAACGTAGTTACCGGTAGTGTAGAGGAACGTATCCCCCGCAAAAACCGAGACGGCGGCGGCCACGTCTTCCACCGTTCCCCACCGGGCTATGGGAAACAAACCTTCCTTAATAAGGCGGTCGTATTTTTCGGTTACGGCCGCCGTCATATCCGTCCGTATAATTCCCGGCCGGATTTCATGGACAAAGATTCCGTCATTGGCCAGGCGGTGGGCATAGAGCCTGGTCAGCATGGAAATACCCGCCTTGGAAACGCAGTATTCCCCGCGGTTTATTGAAGATACCTCCGAGGAACAGGAGGAAATGTTGATAATGGTCCCCCGCTTTTTCCCCCTGAGCGGCTGGGTCAGCATACGTTTCGCCGCCATCTGGGTCAAAAACATAAGGGATTTTGTGTTGGTATCCATCACATAATCGTAGCTCTCTTCGCTCATATCCAAAAGATCCGCCCGCTCCTTTGGGGCGACTCCGGCGTTGTTTACCAGAAGATCTATGGCGCCAAAACGGCCAACTGTTTCGTCGATGATGCGGCTGCGGCCGGCGGACTGTGAAACATCGGAACGGACGTAGAGCCAATCCGCGCCGGTTTCCGAAAGACGTTCCAGGTTTTCCCGGCAGGATGCCTCTTCCCGCGTCCCGGCGACAACGATATTAAACCCGTCCCCGGCCAAACGCAGGGAAACCGCGAAACCTATCCCCCTGGCTCCGCCGGTAACAATAGCTGTTTTTTTCATTTTTCTATTCCTTATACTTTCGTTTTTTCACGTTCCGCGGCGGCTTTCCGCGCTTCATGGTAAAGAGGGCCGTACACTTCGCTGTCCCGGATAACACAGCCGGTGCGTCCGTGATCCCGCATGATCTGGGTGCATTTTGAACAGGCCGCGCAGCATTTTCCCCGTTTGAGCGCCCCGTCCCGAAGCATATCCCGGGGAGCTTCCGGATAGGCGAATGATAAGCGGCCCAATCCCACAAAAGCGCAGCGTCCGGCGGCAAGGTTCGCCGCGCCGGCATTAGGTATAAACTGCCGGAGCCAGGTATAGCCGTTTCCCACTACCGGAATTTCCCCGGCGGTTTTCTGCACCAGGGCAGTAAAATCAAACAGGCGTTCAATACTTTCCAGGGGATGTTCCTCCGGTACCGGTATGCCCATGCTGGAAGTATCGAAAGGCCGTGTAACCTGGGGATAAATATAATAGGGGTTTCCCGCGGAATTGCTCAAAAGGTCAATCCCGGCTTTGACAAGATCCTTCACCAGAAGTTCCGGTTCATGGGGATCAAACCGCATAAAATCCGTTCTGTCCTCCCCAAAGCCGTAGGGAAAGGGATGGGCGTCAAAAACATTGAAGCGGCAGGCGATAATAAAATCCGTCCCGCAGGCTTTCCGAACCTCACGGATTATATCGAGGATAAGCCGGCTCCGGTTTTCGTAAGTTCCCCCATAATCCCCTTCCCGGGTATGGCTTGCGAGCAATTCCGAAAGCAAGTACCGGTGGCAGGCTTTTATGTCCACCCCGTCGAAACCGGCTTCCCGGGCAAGCCGGGCCGAGAGGACATATTTTTCAACCAAACCGGCAAGGTATTCATCCTTGAGGAGCGGCGTATCCGGGGACGCCCCGGTACGGGGATCCAGTATGGGATCATGCTGAGGGATGAGGGGAGCCGCTTTATGGCCCTCGGGCCGGGAATACCGCCCGGAGTGGGTGAGCTGGAGGACATAGACGGGCCGGTAATCCTCCCCGTTTTCCGACGCCCCGGCGGCCCTGGTTTTTTCCACAAGCGCCTTAAAGGCGCCGAGATTTTGGGAGGTAAGCATCATCTGTAATTCATTGGCCTTCCCTTCGGGAACTACGGCGTTGGCCTCCCACCAGATAAGCCCCGCCCCGCCCTGGGCAAAACGGAGATAGCGCCGCTCAACAAGAGCCGAAGGGCCGCCGCCGGGAAGGGAATC
>JAIRSL010000296.1 GCA_031255475.1 Treponema sp. | reverse complement strand
GGCGGTGTTGCCGCACCGCTCCCCAAAGCCCGCCAGGGTCCCCTGCACATGGCGGCATCCGGCTTGCACGGCGGTTACCGTGTTGGCGGCGGCCATGCCCGCGTCATTATGGGCGTGTATACCGATAAGGCCGCCGCCGGTTTCAGGATCCGGCCCGGCGGGAATCACGGCCAAAACCTCCCGGACGGCGGCGCGTACCGCATCGGGAAAGTTCCCGCCGTTGGTGTCGCACAGGACCAGGCGGGAAGCCCCGGCTTCCAGGGCCGCCTTCAGCGTGGCAAGGGCGTAGTCCCGGTTAGCCCGAAAGCCGTCAAAGAAGTGCTCCGCGTCGTAGATGACCCGGCGGCCCCGTTCCCGCAGGAAAGAGACGGTCTCGGCGATCATGGCCAGGTTTTCCTCGCGGCTTACCCGGAGGACCTCGGTTACATGAAGGTCCCAGCTCTTCCCAAAGACCACGACCCCTTCGGTTTCGGCGGCCAGAAGGCTTTGCAGTTGGGGGTCCTCCGCCGCCGGAACGCCCTTCTTCCGGGTGGACCCAAAGGCGCAGAGGCGGGCGGTTTCCAGGTTGAGGCTCCCCGCAAGGCGGAAGAACTCCATGTCTTTGGGATTGCTCCCCGGATTCCCCGCTTCTATCCAGGCGACCCCCAGTTCGTCCAGGGCGCGGGCTACTGCCAGTTTATCCTGGACGGAAAAACTTATCCCTTCTCCCTGAGCGCCGTCTCTCAGCGTAGTGTCAAGTATTTCGATAGATGTCATATCGCTTCCATAACCCTTCATAACAGGCTCCGCTCATTCATAGCGGGGCCGCGCCTTCCGCCGCCGTTCTCTGTCCGGCTCCGGCGGCAAATTCCCATTCCATGGCGTTGATCGCCGCAAGATACGCTTTTATGGAAGATTCAATAATATCGGTGGAGATTCCCCGCCCGTTCCATCGCCGGCCTTCCCAGCTTATCTTCACCATGGTTTCGCCCTGGGCGGAAGCGTCTCCGGTAATGGCCCCGATTTCGTAGAGTTCCAGTTCCGGGTCTTTCCCGATGATGCGGTTAATGGCCTGGAAAATGGCGTGGACCGGGCCGTCCCCCAGCATAACCATCTTTTTGGCCTGCCCGTCCTTGTACCTAAGCCGGATGGTCCCGCTGGCGCCCAGCGCGGAGCCGGTGTTTACCGCCCAGTGATCCAGCGTCCAGGTTTCCGGAACGGACGCGACGGCCCCCATGACCAGGGCTTCAATGTCCCGGTCACTGACCGTCTTCTTCTTGTCCGCCAAATCTTTGAACTGGGCAAAAACCTGTTGCAGGAGCGGCCCTTCCGCTTGCAGCCCCAGTTCCTTAAGGCGTTCCTCAAAGGCGTGGCGGCCCGAATGTTTGCCCAAAACCATGCGATTCGCGGCGCGGTTCTTGGGGATGCCGACGGACTCAGGCGTCATGATCTCGTAGGTGGCCCGGTTCGCCAGTACCCCGTGCTGGTGTATCCCCGCTTCATGGACAAAGGCGTTTTCCCCCACAACGGCCTTGTTGGGCTGTACCTTGACCCCCGTTACCTGGGTTACCAGGCGGCTTGCGGCGTATATCTGAGCGGCGTCGATCCGGGTGTCCGCGTCAAACAGGTCCTTCCTGACCCGCAAGGACATGACGATCTCCTCCAGGGAAGCGTTCCCCGCCCGTTCCCCCAGTCCGTTAATCGTACATTCCACCTGATCCGCCCCATTGCGGACCGCCGCCAGGCTGTTGGCCACCGCCAGTCCCAAGTCGTTGTGGCAGTGTACCGAAAGCCGCGCTCTGTCCATCCCCGGCGTATGTTCTTTGATATAGCGGATGCGGTCTCCGAATTCCTCAGTCATGGCGTAGCCCACGGTGTCCGGAAAGTTGACCGTTACGGCCCCGGCGGTTATTGCCGCGCCGAAAACCCGGCAGACAAAATCCGGATCGCTGCGGAAGGCGTCTTCGGCGGAAAATTCAATGTCGGAACAAAACTTCTTCGCGTACCGCACCGCCGCCGCCGTTGTTTCCAGAACCTGATCCGGCGTCATCTTCAGCTTGTATTCCATGTGAACAGGGGATGTCGCCAGGAATATATGCACCCTGGGCTGAACCGCCGGGGCAAGGGCTTCACGGGCGGCGTCTATGTCCTTCTCCAGGGATCGGCACAGACCGGCCACGCTGCTGTCTTTGACTATCCCCGCGATGGCCTTTACGGATTCCAGGTCGCCGGGGCTGGACGCGGGAAACCCCGCCTCCATAACGTCTACCCGCAGTTTTTCAAGCCGGCGGGCCACATCGATCTTTTCCGGTAAATTCATGCTGCACCCCGGGGCCTGTTCCCCGTCCCGGAGGGTGGTGTCGAAAATGTAAATGCTACGGGCCATACAGCCTCCTCCTATTCCTTGATGTACAGGGTCTCAAAACTTCAGCTTGGAAGGCCCTCATTTTTCTTCGTTCTTTTGTATCCAGGGCATCATAGAACGAAGTTCCTTCCCAACCTGTTCAATGGGGTGCCGGGCCTCAATCTCCCGCATCCGGTTGAAGAAGGGACGGTTCACCTGGTTCTCGCTGATCCAGTCTTTGGCGAACGCGCCGGTCTGAATGTCCCTGAGTACCTGCCGCATGGTGTTCTTGGTATCTTCGGTAATGATCTTGGGGCCGGTAATATAATCGCCGTATTCGGCGGTGTCGGAGATGGAGTACCGCATAAAGGACAGGCCGCCCCGGTTCACCAGGTCTATGATGAGCTTCATCTCGTGCATGACCTCAAAGTAGGCGCTTTCCGGCTGATAGCCCGCTTCCACCAGAACCTCGTAGCCCGCCTTCATCAGGGCGGAAACCCCGCCGCAGAGAACCGCCTGTTCCCCAAAAAGGTCCGTCTCGGTCTCTTCCTTAAACGTGGTCTCCAGCACTCCCGCCCGCGCGCCGCCTATGGCCGCCGCATACGCCAGGGCCAGCCGTTTGGCGCCTCCCGCGTCCTGGTGTACGGCGATCAGGCAGGGTACGCCGGCGCCGGCCTTGTACTGTTCCCGTACCGTGTGGCCCGGTCCCTTGGGGGCTATCATCACCACGCTGACATCCTCAGGCGGCTTGATCTGGCCGAAATGGATGTTAAAGCCGTGGGCAAAGGCCAGGGTTTTGGGACCCTTGACGCCCGGTTTCAGGCCCGGCAGAATCGACTCCCGGTAGAGGGCGGCCTGTTTTTCGTCATTGACGAGAATCATGATGAAATCCGCCGCCGCCGCCGCTTCCCCGGCGGTTTTCACCTCCAGCCCCGCGTCTTCGGCCTTCTTCCAGGACGGCGAGCCCTCGTACAGCCCCACTATCACCTTAAGTCCCGATTCCTTCGCGTTCAGCGCGTGGGCGTGCCCCTGGGAACCGTAACCGATCACGGCGATGGTCTTACCTTTCAGCGCTCCCAAGTCGCAGTCTTGCTCATAAAACATAATAGCCATAATGCCTCCTTCATACCCTTTGGTATGATGTTTGTGAGAATCCGGTAATTGTCTACGGCAGGTCTCCGGGAGCCAGGCCCGGATCCGGCCGCGCAATTGCCGGTTAGGTAATAATGCTTAGTACGGACGGAATGGAAAGGACCCCGGCGCCCCGCTCCAGGGCTACAAGACCGGTGCGGGCAAGTTCAAGAATGCCGTAAGGGCGCAGGAGAAGAAGAAGGCCGTTCAGCTTTTCAATATCGCCGGTAGCCTCGATGGTAATGGTAGAAGGGGATACGTCAATAACGCGGGAACGGAAAATACTGGCAACTTCGAGGACCGCGGGCCGGGTCGATTCACCGGCGCCCACCTTTACCAGGAGGATCTCCCGGCGGACGCAGGATGAAGAATCCAGCTCCCGTACCGCAATCACGTCAACGAGTTTGCTTAACTGTTTAATAATCTGTTCAAGCACCGAATCCGCTCCGGTCACCGCAATTGTCATCCGGGAAACCGAAGGGTCTTCTGTTTCCCCCACGGTCAGGCTGTCGATGTTAAAACCCCGGCGGCTGAAAAGCCCGGACACCCGGCTGAGGGTTCCCGCCCGGTTTTCCACCAGGGCCGACACCACATGCTGCTTCATAGCCGCCCCCGAACAACGTATTAATCAACCGAGGCTGTTCCAAAATTTTAGTTTTGGAACAGCAACCTTTAAAAAACGCAGTTTTGTCGAACCTTCGGTTCGCAGGCTTTAGCCTGAAAAACTGCAAGAGCCGAAGGCTCAAGCCTGGTCCAAGACCGTGCGCGTTTAACGCACTGTCAATTAATTTTGGAACAGACTTAAACTATAACACGCGGCGAAAAAAAGGGCAAGCGGACCACCGCAACATTTTCACGCGGGGCATCCCGCGAACGGGCCCCCGCCGGTAAGCAGGGCCGCGCCCTTACGTTCAAAGCCCGTACAACTCCGTATACTTTGTCTCGATGTACTCCAGGAAAGGAGCGGCCGAGAGCTTCTCCCCGGTTACCTTGAAGAGCAGATCCGCGGGATCAAGCCGGCGGCCCCAGGTGTAGATGTTTTCCCGCAGCCATTGGCGTATGGCCGAAAAAACGCCGCGGGCTATATCGCCTTCGTAACCCGGCAGGTCCTGCCGCAGCTTCTTTAAGAACTGAAGGCCGTAGAGGTTTCCCAGGGCATAACTGGGGAAATAGCCGAAAGAACCCATGGACCAGTGGACATCCTGCAAGACCCCTTCGGCATCGGTTTCCGGCTCTATACCCAACAGGTCTTTCATGCCGCTCCGCCACGCGCGGGGGAGGTCCTCTACCTCAAGGTCCCCGGAAAAGAGCCGCCGTTCCAATTCAAAACGGAGGATGATATGGAGGCTGTAGCTCAACTCGTCGGCTTCAATGCGGATAAGGGAAGGGCCGGCGCGGTTTACGGCGCGGTAAAAAACATCGGTTGTGACCGATCCGAGCTGTCCGGGGAAAAGGGCCTTGAGCCGGGGAAACTGGTATTCCCAAAAAGCGCGGCTCCTGCCGAAGACGTTTTCCCACAGCCGGGACTGGGACTCGTGTATGCCCATGGAGACCCCTTCGGCCAGGCAGGTTTCCCGAAGCTCCGGGTTGATGTCCATCTCGTAAAAAGCATGGCCCGATTCGTGAATAGTCGAAAAAACAGCGGACAGCAGGTTGTCTTTTTTATAATGAGTGGTGATACGAACATCGTCAAAGCCCAGGGTCGTGGTAAAAGGATGGGCGCTCGTATCCAGGCGGCCCCGGCGGAAATCAAAGCCCAGGCTTTCCATGAGTTCCCGGCTGTACCGCGCCTGTTGTTCCGTATCGTAGGATAGGGCCGGAAAGTCGCGATCCCCCGCCGTTTCCGGGCAGGAGGCGGTTTTGGCGCATATCCGTTTAAGAAGGGCCGAAAGCCGTTCCCTAAGGGGGCCGAAGAGCCGGGCGATTTCTTCGGCGGCGATTCCCGGCTCGTGAGCATCCAGAAGGCCGTCATAAACGGCGCCGCCGGTAAAGCCCCAATACTCGGCGCGTTTACGGGCAAAACCGACCATGGCCCCCAGATGCGGGACAAAGGCGGCAAAATCGTTTCTACGCCGGGCGTCCACCCAGGCAGCCTGGGACAGGCTCGCGGCCCGGGCCGCATCAGCGGCAAAACCCGGCGGAAGTTTCACGGCCCGGTCGTAGCGGCGGCGCACCACCCGGCAAAAATCCCGTTCCGCCGGAGGGAGGGATTCGTCACCCGATGGATGTTCCGAACCGGAACCCAGATCCGCCAGGAGTTGTCCTATCCTGGGATCCGCGGCGCGCTCGTGGGCAAGCCCCTCAATAAGGGCGAGTTGATCCGCCCGCTCTTTAACACCCAGGGACGGCAGGTTCGTTTCCTGGTCCCACTGGAGAACGGCCGCCGTCTTTTCCAAAAGACAACAGTCCCGGTCCAAAGCATGGAGATGTCTGAGGATTCCGTTGGTTTTCATACCCTCATTTTTACAAAATTAACGGTTAAATCTCAAGGCACCACGCTGTATTCCTGGACCACCTGAATTTCGGAACGGATCGAGCCGGCGGGGGCCGCTTCACGGGCGGCATTAACCGCCGCTTCCACCAGGGATTGGGAATTGGCGACCCCATAGATGGTCACGGTTTTCCCCGTCACGGAAGCCTCCAGAAAATGAATGGGAATTTCCCTTTCGTAGACGATATGGTGAACCACTTGCTGGCCCAGGATCAGTTCCGTAAGACGCGCCGTATTTTGGGCCTCCAATTCCACGGAGATCACGTGATCCCGGTGAGCCTTGATGATCTCCGCCGCCGCGGCAGGGTGGAGGATGCCGGTATTCAGGGTCAGGTGGTAATTGGACGGTTCTTTCCAGTCAATATCGAAAAAATAACGGTGGAACCCCATACGATCGCGGTCGCTCTGGTCCACGATCTGCCGGGCGCGTCTGTCGTCGCAGTGGAAATAGCTCTTCACCCGCTCACAGCGGATATCGGCGGGAGCCACCAGAAAGATGGACAACACGCCGGGAATACCACGGAAAACCGCGTTGGCCCCTCGGCCTATAAAGATGCTGTTCCCTTCGGCAGCCTCGGTCAACATGGCGGTTTTGAGGTAATGAAGATAATCATCCCGGTCCTGGGACAGAGACGCCCAGAAAGAAGGTTTCCGCTCATCGTATTTTTCAAGTTTCCTGCCCGCAACTCCGTACGATTTAATCCGATCTTCCAGAGAATGTTTGTCTATAAAGCGGTAATGCAGAATTTTCGCCAGCTCCTGGGCGGTTTCATCGCCCAGCGCCGCCAGTTCACGGGAAATAGTTATGATCGCCATAAACGCCTCCTCAAGCCGTACCGTTAACCGGAACCTTTACAACAGCCGATCTTAATGCAGGACAGCCTCTTTAAGCATAGCCTGTGGAAAGGGGCTTGTCAAAAAAAAAGATACGGGAGATTGTTTATTTTATGGAAAACAACCATTTAATTTGGGATGAAAAAAGCCGGAAAGACCGCTTTAAAAACCGGATTTTTACGATACAAGAGCGGGTGTGCGTTTCTCCTGAGGGAAGGGAAGGGATTTTTTCCGTCATGGATTGCCGGGATTGGGCCATCGTGATCCCCCTATTGGACGCGCCCGCTGGAAAGGAGGAAGCCTCCGGCTCCTTTGTCATGGTCCGCCAGTGGAGGCACGGGTCCCGCTCGCTGAGCCTGGAGTTTCCCGGCGGCGTATGCGAACCGGGAGAAGCCCCGGAAGCGGCGGCGGCGCGGGAACTGTCCGAGGAGACCGCCTACACGCCCGGACGCATCCTGAAGCTGGGGGAGATGAGCCCCAACCCGGCGATCATGACCAACCGGGTCCACTTTTTCCTGGCCGACAGCTTGCGCGACACAGGGAGCCGGAACCTGGACGCCGACGAATATGTTGACGTAGAAATCGTTCCAACAGATACGGTAATCCGTAATATGGGAAAACCACCCTACATTCATTCCCTTATGGCCGCGGCGTTGATGCTGTACATGCGGACCGGGACGGGATGCTGAAAGCACGAACCGGAAAGCACGCGGTTACCGCAGAATTTCCTGTCGTCCCGGGCTTCTCCCTATTGCAACGGGGCGTAGCTCACAGAAGGATCCCACATGCCCTGCCGGACTTCTCCCCGTATGCCGGGGATGTCCAGGACCATACCGGGGTGAATCAGATCGGGGTTGTCAGGATTGGGGAGGCGCGACTTGTTCGCTTCGTAGAGAAGACGCCACCTGGTTGAGTCTCCGTAGGCCCAGGGCTGTCCCGCGATGTTCCAGAAACAATCCCTGGAAACAGCCCAGGGACGGACCGTGTACTGGGCAGGCAG
>JAIRSL010000245.1 GCA_031255475.1 Treponema sp. | reverse complement strand
TCCACGCTTCCCTTTACCGCCACGGGAATGTCTTCGATTTTTCCCACCGCCAGGATGCCCGCTTCCGGGGGGTTGATGATGGCGGTGAATTCCTCAAGGCCGTACATCCCCAGATTGGAAACCGTAAAGCTGCCCCCGGAGTACTCCTCAGGCCGCAGGGTCCCGGTCCGGGCTTTGCCGGTCAACGCCTTTATTTCAGCCGAAAGTTCCTTCAGGTTAAGGAGGTCCGCGTTCTTTACCACCGGCACGATGAGCCCGTTGTCAACCGCCGCCGCGATTCCCAGGTTAACAAAGTCCTTCCGCCATATCCCCTCGGGCGTAAGTTCCGCGTTCATGACGGGGAAATCCAACAGGGAGCGGACCACGGCCAGGGCGATAAGGTCATTGTAGCTCACCGCTTTCTCCAGGGCCTGCCTGAGGCGTAACGCTTCGTCCATGCGCACTCCGATACGGTGGCATGCCTGGGCGTTTTCGTTCAGGCTCAGCTTCATCCGTTCGGCGATAACCTTGCGCATACCCTGTACGGGTATAAGGGTCCGCTTTCCGCCGCGTTCCTGCCGGGCGCGGATTACATCGTCCCGCATGATCTTTCCCCGTACTCCCGTACCGCTTATCCCGGAAAGGTCCGTCCCGGAAAGCTCCGCGGTTTTTTTCGCCAGCGGCGACGCCGTGGGCCGGCCGGATTGGGCCGCCAGAATATCCCGTTCCACGATCATGCCGTCCGGTGCGGAACCTCGCAGGGACCGGTAATCTATACCCAATTCCCGTGCCCGCGTCTTTGCCCGTGGGGAAATAAAAATCCGCTCTTCGGAGGCCGGCCCCGCAGTTGGGACCGCTGTTCCGCTCCCGGCGGGTACCGCTCCGTCCGCGGCAGCCGCATGAGGGTTCTCCGGCCCGGCATCCGTTTCGTCCAGGAGGGCCGAAATATCCTCGCCCGCGGCGCCCACTATGGCAACGGTCCGGGCAATGGGAACCGCCGCGCCTACGGGAGCGGTTATTTTGAGCAGTATGCCCGAAATCTCAGCGTCCACGGTCATGGTTGTCTTATCGGTTTCCATCGCAAAAAGCGGCTGTCCTTTACGGACTTCCCCGCCTTCGGGTACGAACCATTCGATGATGGTCCCCTCGGTCATTTGCAGGCCCTGTTTCGGCAGGATGATCCGTTCCGCCATAGTCGTCCCTCCTTAACCGGGCAGATGCAGGGCGGTTTTGACCGCCGCCGTAATATCCGAAACCTGGGGGACCACCGCGTTTTCCAACCCAAGGTTGAAAGGCAGGGAACACATTTTGGAGCCCACCCTGACGGGAGGGGCGTCCAGATATTGAAACGCCTTTTCCGTTACCCGTGCGGCGACCTCCGTTCCCCAGCCCATTTCGCGATGCGCTTCGTGAACCGTAATAAGCCTGCCGGTTTTTTTCACCGACGCAACGATAGTGTCACTATCCAGGGGAACCAGTGTCCGGGGATCGATCACCTCAACGGAGATGCCTTCTTTGGCGAGAATGTCCGCGGCCTCCAGGGATTTCCCCCGGTACAGGAAGTTGGCAACGATGGTGGCGTCTCTGCCTTCCCGCAGTACATCCGCCTTTCCAAAGGGAACGGCGAATTCCGGATCGTCCGGTACTTCTCCTTTGGTGTTGTACATGGCCTTGTGTTCAAAAAAGAGCACCGGGTTGTCGTCCCGGATGGCGGTACGCAGCAATCCCGCCGCATCCGCCGGGCAGGATGGTGTCACGACCTTTATGCCGGGAATGTTCATCATCATGGATTCTACCGATTGGGAATGCTGCGCCCCGTTCCCCCGGCCTATTCCCTGCTGGCCCCGTATCACCAGGGGAACCTTCACTTTGCCGCCGAACATGTACCGTATTTTTGCCGCCTGGTTGAGTACCTGATCCATGGCAAGATAGAGGAAGTCCATGTACATCAGTTCTACTACCGGCCGCATACCGACGCTGGCCGCGCCTACTCCCATTCCGACAAAGGTGTTTTCTGAAATAGGCGTGTTCCGTATCCGTTCTTCGCCGAATTCTTCCAGCAGGCCCCGGGTACAGCCGAAGATACCCCCCTGTTTTGCAATATCTTCACCCATGATAAACACTTCCGGGTCCCGGCGCATTTCTTCCGCCAGTACGTCCCGTATGGCCATTGCGTAGGTCTTGACGCTCATTTCGGAGAACCTCCCTCTACATACATACCGTCCATGACGCGGGCGGGATCCGGCTCGGGACTGGAAAGAGCAAAGTCCGCCGCGTCTGCAACATCTTTCCGCGCCCGCTCGTCTATGGCATCCAATTCGTTTTCACCGGCCACGCGCGTTTCCAAAAGGTAGGCGCGGAACCGCTTGAGGGGGCATTTTTCCATCCAGGCCGCAACCTCCTCTTTTGTCCGGTACACCTCCGGGTCCCCGGTCCAGTGGCCCTTCCATCGGTAGGTTTTCGCCTCTATCAACGAAGGGCCTTCCCCCTTCCGCGCCCGGTCAAGGCACTCCGAGAAGGTTTCCAGAAGGGAAGGCACATCGTTCCCGTCTATGACGTAACCCGGCATGGCGTATCCCGTTGCCCGATCCGCGATATTTTTTACGGAGGTGGACTGACTTACGGGGGTCGAGATGCCGAAACCGTTGTTTTCGCAGACGAAAACCAGGGGCAGCTTCCAGACAGAGGCCAGGTTCAGGGATTCGTGGAACGTCCCCTGATTGGACGCTCCGTCACTAAAAAAGGCGACCGTAATCCGATCCGTTTTCCTCATCTTCTGCGCCAGAGCCCCGCCGGCGGCAATGGGCAGGCCGCCGCCCACTATGGCGTTGGCTCCCAAATTCCCTCTGGCAAGATCGCAGATATGCATGGAACCGCCCCGGCCGTGGCAGAAACCGGTCTCCTTGCCCATAAGCTCCGCGAAGGCGCTCTTTAAGTCCCGACTTTTGGCAATCCCGTGACCGTGACCGCGGTGGGTCGAGGTGATATAATCCCCGTCGGTCAACAGGGCCATAACCGAGGCGGAAATGGCTTCCTGGCCTATGCACAAATGCACCGACCCCCTGAGCTTGTTTTCCTGGAAGAAACGGAACGCCGTTTCTTCAAATAGACGGATCTGCTTCATGACAAGATAAATATCCAGCAGAAATTCCGCATCGTAGGTTTTTTTCCCCTGCTTCACCTGTGTATCCTCCGAGTTTACCGGCTTACCTAAGCTACGTGAGTGTAATTAATTTCATTATACCAAAGGGGGACTGGTATTACAATAAAGAAATTGGTATTATTTACATACCGAACGAGACATGCCAAACAAGTGAGGAGGCCTTATGTTCGAACAGGTTCAGCACAAACGTATTTACGAAGAAGTGGTGGAAATGATAGTACAGCGCATCCGTTCCGGCATCCTGACGGTGGGGCAGAAACTGCCGCCGGAACGGGTATTGGCGGAAGAGATGCGGGTAAGCCGGACCTCCCTGCGCGAGGCCCTGCGGGCGCTGGAGAGCATGGGGTATATTTATTCCGTTACCGGCGGCGGCAATTACGTCAATTCCGTTTCCCTGGAGCATGTGCTGTCCCCTCTGGCCGCCATGGTTGCCCAGGATAAGAAGCTGGCCATCGACATTATCGAGGTGCGCCAGCATCTGGAAGTACACATGGCGGGCCTTGCGGCAAAACACGCCACCAAACAGCAGATAGCCCAGATGTACAGCGCCATCCTCAACATGCAGTCCGAGGTGGAAACCGGAGGCAATGGAATCGAAGGGGACAACCAGTTTCATTTAGAAATCGCCAGAGCTTCCCAAAATAAAGCCTTTGCCATCATCGTAGAACTGGTGGCGGAACTTCTGGCAGAATCCCGCAAGGCCACGCTGGACATTCCCGGCCAGCCGGCCAAAAGCATTCAGGACCATCAGGCCATATTCGAAGCCATACGGGCGGGAGACGAAAAACGGGCGGCCGAAGCAATGACGGAACACCTGCGAAAGGCGTATCAAAACCTGACGACCGTCAATACCGCCTTCTCGTCCGGAGAGATCTGAACCGCCGGCCCTGAACGCTGAAGCGCGGCGCATATACGAACCATACCATATAATATGACACGAACCGCATGTTCTATTCGTGGCGAGGGTTCAATACCCCACGGCTCTGCCGCGCGGACCGGCGTTAAACGGAAGACCGTCGTGATCCGCCGGTTTTTTCCGCCCGCGGGCTTGGCGTTTATCCTCTTGGCCTGCCGGGACCCGGTTATCCCCCAATCCTACCGGCTGATCCTGCCGGCCGTACCCCCGGCCTGGGAGGAGATCCTGGGGCCGCCCCGCTGGCGCGTCGAG
>JAIRSL010000217.1 GCA_031255475.1 Treponema sp. | reverse complement strand
CTTGACAGTATTGAATATTTATTCAATACTTTGTATATGAAACTGTTTTTTTCCCGTCTCCACCGTCTCCGTTAGTTTTTTGTTCTTCAAATATTTATAGTGCAAAACAGATTGCGGATTTTCTGTTGTTCTGACAGCAATAGGGGGCGCGGGTATTTTTCCATCCGGTAAGGAGGTTATGTAAGATGATTGCGGGAGTTATAGGCGCCACCGGTTATGCCGGGGCGGAAGTGGTCAGGATTTTGGCCGGGCATCCGGAAGTCGAAGGGCTGGTCCTGGGATCCGTGAGTTACGAAGGGGAGCGGATCGAGAATATTTATCTGAATTTTCAGGGGAAGATCGCCGGTCTTCTGGAAAAGCCCGAACAAGTGGTTGCCGCTTCCGGGGTGGTTTTCGCCGCCCTGCCCCACGGGGCTGGTGAGCCTTACGCTAAGGCGTGTATGGAGAAAGGCATCCCCTTTATCGATCTGTCCGCCGATTTCCGTTTTGACGGTGACGAGGCGACCTTTACCGCCTGGTACGGCAAGCCCTACGTCCATCCGGAATTGCGGCGGAACGCTGTCTATGGACTGCCGGAACTGAACCGGGCCGCGATTAAAGCTCTGGCCGCCAAAGGTCCCGTCATTATCGGGAACCCCGGCTGTTATCCTACCGGGGCTTCCCTGGGCATATACCCCGCCCTGGCCAAGGGAATGGCCGGGGACGGCCCCGTCATCGTGGACGCCGCTTCCGGCGTTACCGGCGGCGGCCGGGAACCCGGCAGGGCCTACCACTTTCCCGAGTGTTCCGATTCGGTGTCCCCTTACAAGGTGGGGGCCCACCGGCATACCCCGGAGTTGAGCCGCGTCCTGGGCGTGATGGCGGGGAAACCCGTTCCCCTGATCTTTACGCCCCACCTGGCCCCCATGAACCGGGGCATCCTGAGTACCATCTACATCCCCCTGGACAAGGCCCATCGCTCCGGGCCGGCTTCCGGCGCGCCCCGGCCTCCTTCATCCGAAGCAGAGGGGAAACTCCGGGAGATCCGCGATCGTTACGCCGCTTTTTACAAGGACGAGCCCTTCATCCGGGTTCTTCCGGCGGGAACGGCGGCCGCCACGGGCCGGGTGCGGCGTTCCAATTTCTGCGACATTTCCGTCCATCTGGACACATCGGGAACCACCCTCATCGTGGTTACCGCCATAGACAATATGGTTAAAGGCGCCGCGGGCCAGGCGGTTCAGAATATGAATATACTGTGCGGGTACCCTGAAACTGCGGGGCTGGAAGCGGTTCCCGCGCTTTTTTAGCCGAAACCGTCTTGTTGCGTTGCTGAAAGGGGTTCGTTGTATGCGAGAGATTGAAGGCGGGGTTTGCGCGCCCAAGGGTTTCCGGGCGGGGGGCGTTCGGTGCGGGATCAAGGCGTCTTCCGTCAAGCGGGACCTGGCGCTCATTCTGGCGGACGGGCCCTGTACGGCGGCGGCCGTGTTCACCACCAACCGGGTCAAGGCCGCAAGCGTCCTCGTAAGCCGGGAACATCTGGCTTCGGGTATATGCCGGGCGGTGATCGCCAATTCGGGGAACGCCAACGCCTGTACCGGGGCCGGGGGGCTGGCTGCGGCGCGGCGCATGGCGGTTCTTGCGGGTAAAACCTTCGGCTTTCCGGCGGAACAGGCGGCGGTGGCTTCCACCGGGGTCATAGGGGTTCCCCTGCCCATAGCCGCCATTGAGGAAGGGATGGGCGCTCTGGCAGCCTCCCTTACCGCAGATGCCGCCGGGCACGGAGCGGCTCTTGAAGCCATCATGACCACCGATACCCGGAAAAAGGACGGCGCGATGGAAACGGAAATCGGCGGCGTACCGGTGCGTCTTGGGGGTATGGTCAAAGGTTCCGGGATGATACACCCCAACATGGCCACTATGCTGGGCTTTATCACCACCGACGCGGCCGTTTCCGGGGAGCTTCTGGACCGGGCCCTGCGCCGGAGCGTTGCCCGGTCCTTTAACCGCCTTACCGTGGACGGGGATACCTCCACCAACGATATGGTCCTGGTGATGGCTTCGGGCGTGGCGGGGAATTCCCCTATAGACCGGGAGGGAGCGGACTACGAGGCCTTTACGGAAGCCCTGGAGACCCTCTGCGTAAAGCTGACCCGCGCCATGGCACGGGACGGGGAGGGGGCTTCCCGCTTGGTTACCGTCACGGTCCGGGGAGCCTCCGGCGAGGTGGCCGCCGAAACACTGGCGAAATCCGTGGCTTCTTCCAGCCTGGTCAAGGCCGCCTGCTCCGGCGCCGACGCCAATTGGGGCCGGGTCCTCTGCGCCCTGGGCTACGCCGGCGTTCCCTTCGACCCGGAGGCCGTTACGGTACGGTTCGCCTCCGCGGCCGGGAGCATCCCGGTGTGCCGTAACGGCGCTTCGGTTCCCTTCTCCGAGGAAAAAGCCGGGGAGATTCTCTCCGCCGATGAGATCGGGATACAGATTGACCTGGAAGCCCCCGGCGGCGGGCCGGCTGGTCCGGGCGAGGCCATGGTCTGGGGCTGCGACCTCACCTGTGAGTACGTTAAAATAAACGGCGATTATAGGACGTAGGAGGTTTGATGAAAGAAGTCATTTTGAGTAACGCGGATAGGGCGGATGTGCTTGCCCGCGCTCTACCGTATATTCAGCGGTTCCAGGGTAAGACCGTGGTGATAAAGTACGGCGGGAACGCTATGATCAACGAAGACCTCAAGATCGCGGTGATTCGGGACATAATCCTCCTTTCCTGTGTGGGTATACGGGTGGTCCTGGTCCACGGAGGCGGCCCGGAGATCGAAGGAATGCTCCGGGATTTGGGGCGGGAGAGCCGCTTTGTCCGGGGGCTCAGGTATACCGGCGAAGACACCATGGAAGTGGTGCAGATGGTCCTCTGCGGCAAGGTGAACAAGGATATTACCGCCCTTATACAGCAGTCCGGAGGCCGGGCTATGGGGCTTTCGGGCATAGACGCCGGCCTTTTCCGGGCCCGGCGCCTCCGCCCGGACGGGGAAGATCTGGGTTTTGTGGGGGAGATCGACGCCGTAGACGCCGCCCCCCTCCTTCCCCTACTGAATTCGGCGGTCATTCCGGTCATCTCGCCGGTGGCTCTGGGAACGGGCGAAGATGCCGGCCATTCCCTCAACGTCAACGCCGATACCGTCGCGGCCAGGCTCGCCTGTGCCTTGAAGTCGGAAAAGCTGGTCCTTATGACCGATGTGCGGGGTATACTCCGGGATGTCCGGGATCCGGATTCCCTCATAAAAGTAATAAACCGCGCGGAAGTAGCGGGGCTTGAAAAGGACGGGATCGTCACCAGGGGCATGATCCCCAAGGTGGACTGTTGTACCCTTGCCCTGGACGGCGGGGTCAGGCGGGCCCATATCATAGACGGCCGCCTTCCCCACGCCCTCCTTATGGAGCTTTTTACGGATGAAGGGATAGGGACGATGATTGCCGGGGATGAACCGTGACGAATCGTGACGTGTTCATGAATACCTACCACCGGCTGCCGGTGACCTTTGTCCGGGGAGAAGGGGCGTGGCTTTGGGACGTTCACGGGAAGAAGTACCTGGACTTTACCGCCGGTATCGCGGTGAACTGCCTGGGCCACGGGCATCCGGCCCTGGTGAAAGCCGTCGCGGATCAGTCGGCCAGGCTCTGCCATGTGAGTAACTACTTTCAAAGCGATGTAACCGCCGCCTTTGCGGAAAAGCTCGTGGCCGCCTGCGCTCCTTCAGGAATGAGGACGGTGTTTCTCGCCAATTCCGGGGCGGAGGCCAACGAGGGGGCCTGCAAGATAGCCCGCAAATATTCCCTTAAAAAGTACGGCCCCGGCCGGCACCGGATCGTGACCCTTAAAGGGAGTTTCCACGGCCGGACCGTCACCACCCTGTCGGCCACCGGGCAGGAGAAGTTCCATCAGGATTTTGGTCCCTTTACCGAAGGCTTCATCTTCGTGCCGCCGGGGGATATAGACGCCCTGGACCGGGCCCTTGACGCCGAGACAACGGCGGGCTTTCTGGTCGAAGCCGTGCAGGGGGAAAGCGGCGTTATCCCCCAGGATCCGGCTTATATTGAAGCGGCGGCGCGGTTCTGCGCCGGGCGGGATATACTCTTCATGTTTGACGAGGTACAGTGCGGGATAGGGCGGACCGGGACCTTCCTGGGCTGCGAAGCCTACGGAGTAAAGCCCGATATCGTCACCCTGGCGAAGGGTCTGGCCGGCGGCATTCCCGTGGGGGCGGTCCTGGCGGGGGAAAAAGCCGCGTCCGTTTTTCAGACCGGGGATCACGGCAGTACCTTCGGGGGGAACCCGGTGACCGCCGCCGCCGCCCTCGTGGTCCTGGAAACGGTGAACACCCCCGCGTTCCTGTCCGAAATCGTCCGGAAAGGGGACAAGATTCAGAAGGCCGTCCGATCCTGGAAACATCCCCGGATACGGGAGGTCCGGGGCCGGGGGCTCATGATAGCCGTGGATCTAGACGCCGAAGCCTGGCCCGTCATAGAAGCCGCCGTTACCGGGGCGGGCGGGGGGAACAGGAACGCCGCGGATCGTTCCAATCCGGGACTCCTCATGCTTTCGGCGGGGCCCATGACGCTCCGCTTCCTTCCGCCATATATAATCAGTGATGAAGAGATAGATCAGGGACTGGGGATACTCAAGGGGTTACTGGGATAACCCCCATATATTATAGTACGCATATAGTACAAACAGGAGTGTATTTTATGAAGAAGATCGTGCTTGCTTATTCCGGCGGCCTGGATACCACGGTGATTATCCCCTGGCTTAAAGAGAATTATGACTGCGAGATTGTGGCGGTCTGCGTGGATGTCGGGCAGGATGCGGACTGGAAAACCATCAAACAGCGCGCCCTGGATACCGGAGCTTCGTCCTGTTACGTGGCCGATGTAAAGAAGGAATATGTGGAGAGCTATATATGGCCTGCCCTCAAGTCCGGCGCTCTCTACGAGGACAAGTACCTGCTGGGTACGGCCACCGCGCGGCCCCTCATCGCCAAGGTTCTGGTGGATTACGCCCGGAAGGAAAAAGCCGATGCCATAGCCCACGGCGCCACGGGTAAGGGGAACGATCAGGTACGGTTCGATCTGGGGATCATGGCGTTTGCCCCTGATCTGGAAATAATCGCCCCCTGGCGGACCTGGAAACTCAAGAGCCGGGAAGACGAGATCCGCTACCTTCAAAGGCGGAAACTCCCGGTTCCCATGAAGAAGAAGGATTCCTACAGCCGGGACGACAATCTTTGGCACATCTCCCATGAGGGCCTTGAACTGGAGGATCCCGCCAATGAACCTTCCCTGAAAAACATGCTCAAGATGACTGTGCCGCCGGAAAAAGCGCCCAATAAACCCGAATACGTGGAAATCGACTTTGATAAGGGTATTCCCGTTGGGGTAAACGGCAAGAAAATGGACGGCGTTACCCTTATCCGGACCCTCAACAAGATAGGCGGCGCCAATGGGGTCGGCCTGGTGGACCTGGTGGAAAACCGGGTGGTGGGGATGAAAAGCCGGGGGATCTACGAAACTCCCGGAGGCAGCATACTCTACTATGCCCATCAGGAGTTGGAGCATATCTGCCTTGACCGGCAGACGTATGCCTGTAAGCAGCAGAGAGGACAGAAACTGGGGGAGGAGATCTACGGCGGGCATTGGTTTACTCCCCTCCGCGAGGCCCTTTCCGCCTTTGTGGATGTTACCCAGAAAACCGTTACCGGCACGGTGAAAGTCAAACTCTACAAGGGGTCCGTCACTTCCGCCGGGGTTTCTTCCCCTCATTCCCTTTACAATGCCGGTATCGCCAGCTTTACCACCGGGGAACTTTACAACCACGCCGATGCCAAGGGTTTTATCCGGTTATACGGCCTGCCGATTCTGGTGCGGGCCCTTATGGAGAAAGAACCCGAAGCCAGGGCCGCGGTTGCTCCGGTCAAAACCCGGCGGGGCCGTAAACCTAAAGTTACGGAAAAGTGGGACTGATGTCTAAAGTTCTTTGGGCGGGCCGCCTTGAAGAAAAGCCGGAGGATGAGGCGTTCGCATTTCAGGCGTCCATCTCCGTGGACAGGCGGCTCGCCCTGGACGACATCCGGGGGAGCCGCGCTCACGCGCTTATGCTGGGCCGGCAGGGCATAATCCCGGCGGAAACGGCGGCGGCCCTGGACGCGGAACTGGAGCGCATGGCCGCCGAACTCGAATCGGGCGCTTTGGAAATCGACGAAACCGCCGAAGACATTCATTCCTTTATCGAAGGGGTCTTGACCGAACGGCTGGGGGACGCGGGCCGGACGATTCACGCCGGCCGGAGCCGGAACGATCAGGTAGCCCTGGATTTCAGGCTCTGCCTCAAGCGCCGCGTGCCCGAAATACTCGCCGAGCTTGCCGAAACCCTCCGGGTCCTTCTGGACAGGGCGGAAGAGCACGCCGCTTCGGTCATGCCCGGTTATACCCACCTTCAGCGGGCCCAGCCCGTAACCCTGGGGCACCACCTGGTTGCCTGGTGCGCCGGGCTTGAGCGGGACTACGGCCGCTTTGAGGACGCCCTGTCCCGCCTGGACGAGTGTCCCCTGGGTGCGGGCGCGCTGGCCGGTTCGACCCTCCCCCTGGACCGGGAGGCCGTTGCCCGTGACCTGGGTTTCGGCGGTCCCACCCTCAACTCCATGGATTCCGTGGCAGGCCGGGATTTTGCCCTGGAACTGGCTTCGGCCTGCGCCATTCTCATGACGCATCTTTCCCGTTTTTGCGAAGACATTGCCATCTGGGCAAGTGAGGAATTCAAGTTTGTTGATTTGGCGGAAAAGTGGAGCACCGGTTCCTCCATCATGCCCCAGAAGAAGAACCCCGATTTTGCCGAACTTATCCGGGGTAAGGCGGCCCGGACCGCGGGCAGTCTTACGACCCTTATCACCCTCCTCAAGGGGCTTCCCTACGCTTACAACAAGGACCTTCAGGAAGACAAGGAGGCCCTTTTCGACAGCCTGGACACGGTTCGTTCCTGCCTCAGGATGTTCCGGGGCATGACGGGCAGCGCCGTTTTTAACACCCCGCGTATGGAGGCCGCCTGTACCGGCGGTTTCCTGGAGGCCACCGACGCGGCGGAATACCTGGTCCGCAGGGGCCTGCCGTTCAGGAAAGCCCACGAAGCCGCCGCCCTGGTGGTACGGGACTGCGCGGCCGCCGGACAGCGTACCATCGCGGAACGGAGCCTGCCGGAACTCAAGGCGCGGTCAAACCTTTTTGAGGCGGACATCTACACCGCCCTGACCCCCCGCGCCTGTGTAGAGGCCCGGAACCTTCCCGGCGGCCCCGCTCCGCAAGAGGTCCTCCGGCAGATAGCGGCGCTGCGGGGGAAGCGGGGCCTCTGAACGCGGCCGGAACTGCGGGGACTGTTGCGCGGCAACTGTCCCCGCTTTACGAAAAAGTGCCTGTTACCTTTACGTTATCCTGTATAAAATGAGATTTTAGTCGGACACATGTATTTCCTGAACTGTCTCCGCAATGCCTGTAGAGCTTGCGTTTGTTCCCAAAACATTCAGACCCATAAGGATGAGATTCACCGAGTTTACGCCGAGGTAAATGTCTATATCGCCATCTTCATCCTGTCGCGCTATCCCGATTTTGTTATTGCCGGAATAGATATAGGTCCATGTTCCCATTACTGTTCCAACAATGGGCGCCGTCAGATTACCGCCCCCGTTAGTGGATACATTTTGTATTGTCCCTGTCGCCGGAATACCCTCATAATTTTCGCCGCTAACGCCGCCGCCGCTGTTTTCGTGATCCCAACTGATGGTATTTTCAGTAATAGTAAAATCGGCGTTATTACGGCTAGCGGTTAAGTCCGTCGAGAAAACAGTGCCGTTGAAAGTTCCCCGATATGTGCTTGCTATACTCGTACCCGGACCGGGGTCATCGTTACCGCCGGGGAGCTGGGAACTTTGTTTTGTCCAGGACTCGGCAAAGACTGCCAAACCTCCATTCATTGTTATAGTAGGTCCACTCCTGTTTCCGTAAGAATTTTGGTAATATCTGCCCGACTCAAGCAGATAAATGTATATACTATTTCCGGATACCAGGAAACGGCCGCCGCTAAATCCAGAAACACTAAAGGTCCATGTTCCGTTATCTATAAATTGCAGGGTATATGAGCCGCTTTTCCATGTTCCGATAAAGTCACCGGCTCCGGTTAGCGCGGGGAAGTTTGCCTCGGCGTATTCGCTCCGGGGGTCGTTATCATCTGTAGAGCTTCCGCTGTGTTTGGTATAGGTTCCGTCCGATTGTCCGCCAAAACCGCTGAGAGCAAGGGTAGAGCCGTTTATAGCAGCGGTTCCTGCCATGCTCTGCTGTCCGACGATAAAGGTTAAAGTCGTCCCCAAATAAGTGAATGTTCCCTGAGTGGGGACGCCATTAAAATTATTGGCAGACCATCCGCCCATTTTATACGTTTTTGCGGGAATGGTAAATTCTATCGCATAGTTGCCACTCTTTACCCATGTGCCGCTTAGTTGGGCTGAATTTTCTGTACCGCCGCCACCGGTTTGTCCTGATATTGTCTGACCGGTTGTTTTGGTGTAGGTAGCCACCGGGCTGCCGGATGATACATATTCATACAGCTTATCGCCACTTACCGTGAATGTGGAATTTGGGCCTCCGGTTCTTGTTATTGTATTCCCGTTCCATGTGCCTTCTCGTGAGCGGCTTCCCCACGTGCCATTGGCCAAATAGTAATGGTAAACATTATTGTTTTCAAAACGCATTCCTTCAGTTGGCCTTTCGTCATCTTTCCATATTTCGCCTGAGTTCAATACCGGGTTTCCGCCTGTGTCGGGTCCGGCCGGAGGATTACCTCCGGCCAGGCTTGTTGGATCGCCATTGTCCCCACAGCCGGCCAATGTAAAAATAGCCGTCATCACGAGAACAGCGAAACCGAAAAATGCGCCATATTCCTTTTTCATGATTTGTTCCTTTGCGGTCTTTCCCGCCGTCAATTTATGTATGTTCTCCACATAAGCGGGTAACACCCTTTTTAGGGAATTAACGCCGATACCAACGGCTTTATCCCGAAACGCCGTATTGACCAGAGATTTTGGGTTGAAATTTAAAGATTTTACGGTGAAGTCTAAAGACTTTAGATTAAATTCTTTAGCCGGTGGGGTATTTTGGAGTACGGAATTGCTGAAAAGGGAAAAAATTAAGTTACGGGGTACTTGACAACGCCAAAACCGCTTCCATAATTGCCTGTTGCCTGTTGCCTGTTGCCTGTTGCCTGTTGCCTGTTGCCTGTTGCCTG
>JAIRSL010000123.1 GCA_031255475.1 Treponema sp. | reverse complement strand
CGAGGAAGGCCGGGAAGAGGACGTGAAACTGCTGAAAATATACGGCATGAACCCCGGGCAGATAGCTACAGCCCTTAGGATACCTCTGGACAAGGTTCTGCGCTATCTGGAGGACGATTTGACGGAGCGGGCTTAGTCCGGTCCGGAGACATTGCTCAGGGCTGTTCGATATAGTGCTTTTTGTAGTTCGAAGGGGTAACTTCCATATATTTCTTGAACGCCCGGGAAAAGGCTTTTTCGTCGTCGTAGCCGGCTGTCGTACTGGCTTGGTAGACGGTCGCTCCGCTTACCAGGGCTTTTGCCGCCGCGCTCATCTTGCGGGCGAGGATATAGCGGCTGGGGGACATCTGGAAATAGCTTTTAAAACGCCGGGAAAAGTAGGACCTTTCGAGACCTACGTGCTGGGCCATATCCTGTACCAAAACTTCTTCACGGATGTGCTTTCCCACGAAATCCGCCACATCGTGAAAGTATGAACTGAGGGGAGGGGGCGTTCTGCGAAGTGACAGCAGATCGTCGATTAAAGTCAGAAAAATATCGAAGATGCATACAATCTCGTCGTAAAATTTGGGTTTGCTGTTGAGTTCCTTAATGGTCTTTAGAAGATAAAAAATGGCCGAATTTTCTTCAACTTTAAGACAGGCGAATTGGGGAGAAAAGTCCATGTGCATTTCCACGTGGAACCAGAGGACTTCGAGCGGATCGTCTTTGTTGTGCCACAGGGTGTAGGGGCGCAGAATCGGGAAAACATAGAAATGATCTTTCAGGAGTCTTGTGTCCCTGCCGTTCCGTCTGAGGTACGTTTCCCCGCCGCAGATATAGTACATACGGTAAAAAAGCGCGATTTCATCGGTCATACCCCAGTTCCGGGGGCAGATGGTATAGTCGTTCTGAAGAAGACTGAACTCGTAATTCACGTGAATTTGTTCCCCCTCAAGTCATGGCTGCCCGTTGAATTGTAGGCGAGACTGTTCCAAAAGTCCGGTTATTGGGGCAAATCCATGATATTAATTGGGTTCTGCGTCTGTCAAGACGCACGCATACACTGTCAACCCTTCGTAAGGGGATTTTCCTTTCAGAGGAAAGGTTTTCCTTCTGTGGAAGCTGCCCGGTCCATTGTTATCGTGATTTTTCTGTACTCGGGCTTCAAGCGGGACGGAGACCGCTCCTGGCATTTTGAAGGCTTGTCCCTGCAAATGATCCTGCGCGGGAAATCTCTTCTGGCGGTACTGTATGCCGATGACGGGGAGGGCCATGCGGACTCTGATCTTTGTTACCCTGCCTTCCGATCCTGATGTCCTTATTGTGCAGGAAACAGAGAGGCAGAATGCCCTGTATCAGAATTTTGTTACCCGGGGACCTCATTTTACCAGCAACAATTACGGAACTCTTTCCTTTACCGCCAATAGCCGGTTTATCAGGAACGGGAATTCCCCTGCTTATATCCTATATAATCCTCCCGGCAACGCTCGATTCGGGTGCTGTGGAAATGGGGCTTTTCCTCGGGCCGTCTCTGGAAAATCTTTACACCGGCGCTTTTACGCTTCATTTTGACCAAGCGGGAACCGACAGTTTCCCCGTCAGCTTCCTCTATATGCTGGATTTGCAGGGGGTACTACTCGAATATGTAAGTGATGAAGAAAATATTGACGGGATAACGGCAATCAGGCGTTCGGCTTCCCCGGTGATAATCTATTTTTACCGCTGAACGCAAACGGGGGTATAGTGTTTCTATCCAAAAAAATAAAAGGCTTAAGTGCGAGTAGAATGTCCGCGAATACGGATCGTGAGACGTTTCACAAGGCAGTCGTCTTTTTATTTAATCAGACATACTACATCATCGCCGTGGGCACCACTGAGTTCCTGACCGGCAGGATCGACAATCAGATCCATGTCTTCCAGGGGTATCGCTCCCAGCAGTACTTCCTCCGCGCCGGGCAGAAGCAGGGCGCGGCACGCCGTATCACGATTCTTCCAGTGTATTCTTACCGGCTCCGTTACCCGACATACCTGGCGCAGGCCGTCGGCCAAGTACGCGTTGCGCAATCCCTCTATCTCGAGGTCCAACTGCCGCTGAACATCCTCATTGATAACCAGGGTCCCCGCGCCGGTATCCACCAGCGCCCGTACCGCGCATTGCCGGACATCATTCTCCGCTCTATGTCCCCGTTGCGCGTCACTCACATCGGCAGCGTTTTTCAGGATAATTTCCGTATAAACTGTTCCCATATATTGCTCCTGACTTTATGGTAATACACGCCGGGCGGAGTGTCACTCTTTTGTCTCCGGGTCCAGGGTGTCGGCGTTTGTTTTTTTCCCGTTTTTTCGTACTTTTTTCGCGTTTTTGTCAGTTTTTTTCTTGTCTAATTGAAGCAAAATAGCGGAGAAACACCTATTAGTATAGTATATGCGATTACAAAGAAATTTAGCGCGGGATGCGTGGTACGAGGTAGGGACGGCGATCAACAACCGTGAGACGCTGTTCTGTCGGCGGCAGGCGATAGCGATCTTCTGCCGGGTATTCGGCGAGGCGGGGAAGCGCTTCGCCTTCGAGCTTCGGGGATTTGCTCTTGTGGAAGAGCGATTGTCGTTTTATATCAGACCGGCGGACGGGTTGCAGCTTCCGGCGATCATGCAGTGGTTGAGACAGACATTCTCGGCGCGGTTCAATCGGCGCACGGGGAGAACCGGGCATATCTGGGGAGACCGGTACTGGTCGCGGGTACTGGAAGGAGAGCCGCCTGAAGATGCGAAAGAGGTGGATTGGGTGGCGGTGGATGTGGCGGCTGAGACGGGAGAGATCTCTTTCGGGACGTGGCCGCCAAATGGGGTCAGCCCCCTGGTGGTGAAGAATCCGGCGGGAACCGGATTTTCGCCCCAAACTCCTGCCCGATCCCCGCATCTGCCCGGCTAAGCACCCAATCCCGGCCCAGTTCTGCGCGGAATCGCCGACACAATCACCGCACGCAACGCCGTCAGGCATGGCCACGGGAGAGATCTGTCCACTTCCCAACCCCGGCGGTCTTTCAAAAAGCAAACGCCGATTACCCCATACCCCTTTTCTCTCCGTAACGTAATGCGTACGATTGAACACTTTCGGCCGATCAGGTACAGTAGTAGCGTTGTCCGGGGCCGAAGTCTCCGGGCAATCCTATTCAACGTGAGTTCGATGGGAAAATGCGCATGTTTTATAATGTCATTGCGAGCGGAGCGAAGCAATCTAATG
>JAIRSL010000099.1 GCA_031255475.1 Treponema sp. | reverse complement strand
TACCTTCCCAAAGGCGACCCAAAGAGCGCGGACATCACCTATTCGGCCGACCTCAAGGCCGGATATCGCTCAAAGCTGCTGGGCTATTCCTTTTCCGAATCGGTTGATGATCTGGAGGGGTCATTTTCCTTTACGGTAGAGAACGAAGAGGTTGACGAGGATGGGAGAACCGTTTTTGATATTGTTCCGATACGCAGCATTATCAAAATCTACGAAGGGGACCTGGAACGTCCGGCTTTCGTGGGAATTGTCCGCCGCCGCCGGCTTGGAATGTCAATGACTTCGCAGGGCGTGAAACGCTCTATCACTTTTATCGGGAAAAGCATTATAAGCTGTATAGCGGAATATACGATCTCCCTGGACGTGAAAATACAGGGTGTTTCCGATGCCATATCAAGGACAAAAAGCCTTGAGGATCGGCTTGCGCATGACGGTCTTACCATAAAAGATTTTATGAAAGAATCATGGAATCACTTCAAGGAAGTCTCCGAAAATGCGGGAATATCAACCGGGGGAATAGCGGACATCATAAACAAGTTTATCGGGGACGGAGACCCGGAGAAGTTTATTGAAGTAAGCGGCAAGGAGCAGGAACTGCGCTATAACATTGCCACGATATTCTATAATGAGGCAAACAATGTAATTTCGGATATTTGGCGGGGTATGCTGCCCCAGCCGGTCTATGAGTTTTTTTCACGGTGTGACGAAGGAAAGCCGAAAATTATCGCGCGGCAAGTTCCCTACGGAGACCCGGAAAACGGTTGTTATGACTGGAGACAACTCCCCATCTATCGTATCAGCCCCATTTCTCTCACGGCCTACGATTTGGAGCAGAACGATGAAGAGGTCTACACGGCCTTTGCCTCTTATGTCATAGGCTCCGGAATGTCCCGCGAGTTTTATATGGCGGTAAATCAGACCGGGAATGATTCAACCGTCAAGTATGATACTGAGAAACAAAGGATTTACGGTTTCAAACCGCTTGAAATAAATTTTATTGGTTACGACCGGCAGGGAAACACCAACAATGAAGGGACCGACAGCCTGACGAAGGCGGTTAAAAAACTGAACGAACTGGCCGCCTACTGGTATTCCCGGCTGGATGATATGTATTCCGGGAGCGCAACCATTTGCACGGACTTCAACGAGCCGGAAACGAACCCCCGTGCCGGCTGCCGGGCAAAGTTTCTGGGCGGGGAGTTCTACATCACCAAAACCGATCACGCATGGAATTATGGGGGAACGCCCACCATAAAGCTGACGCTGTCGCGTGGCATGATGTATGACAAAGACGGAAAAATGCGGCCCGGCGAGGAGGGCGTCATAAAAAAGGTAGGCGGGCGTTTCCGCGAGCTTGAGACGGAGGCTTAATGGACATTGTTGTAAAGCGGCGGAACCCCGGATCGTCCGCGCCGGAGCCTCAAAAGTTATCCCGTCCGTCCCCGTACGACCGGCGTTTCGGGGAATGGGGCAGGGTAGGGCAGGCGCACTCCGAAGACAACACGGTGGACATCTACCTTGATTCGGGCACTCATTTGAAGCGCGTTCCCGTGGCAAGCAGGGAGTGGGTGATCTCCGGGGAAGACGCGGATAAGAAGTACAATTCCGGCGAGCGCAACCTGCCCCCGGAACACTCCCGCGTTTTTGTCATGATGCCGGCCCGCACGTATGCCGATTGTTTCGTTGCGCCGTTTTCCGGCTTCTCCACGATAGGCCGGGCCGCGCCCTACATGGAGGATGACAAGGAGAAGATCAAGGAGCGTATAACGCCGGGCGGGTGGCATATAACCGGTGATTACGTTACCGGGAGCCGGAAGGCCGTTTCGCCGGATAAAAAGACAAGCATTGAGATCGACTACGGGACCAAAGCGGAGCCGAAAGGGGACGCGCCGGAGCTTCATTTTAGTCTTTTTGACGAAATCAAAGGCGATGTTGTTACCGATGATAGTGTTGAAGTTTCCGTGTTTAATGAGGCCGTCATAAAACACAAAAAGGGTGAAAAAATTGAAGCGGAGATAGGGCCGGATGTCGAGATTGCCGCGGACGCAAATGTAACCGAAACCATCCGGGAAGATTTGGATATACTTGTTGCGGGGGATGATAAAAAAACCGTTGGAGGAAACAGAGAAGAGAAAGTAGCCGGAAACGCAAAGTATGAATCGGCGGATACCGACATAAAAAGCATTGCGCCGATAGGATTGAATGACGGTCTGTATAAGACGGGGCTTTCTCCGTACTGGACATCGGAAACATCCGCCTTGTCCGCGTTAAGTCAGGCGGCGGCACAAGCGGCGCCGCAGTTGGCGTTGCTGGACGCTTTTTCGGGAGGCACCGGATTTATCATAGGATTAGGGGCCGCTATTGCCGCATTTTGCGCCGCAATGCAGACGGCGGACGGCGCGGCGCATGCGGCTACCGCAAAGGCGGTAAAATAGAATGGCAATGAATATCGCCGCCCTCGGCGCGGATTTAGCCCAGGTAGTAATAAATTCCTCGACGGTCCCGCCTTCCCCCGATGCGGCGCTTAATCTACAAGATTTCTGGACCAACATTGCGGCGGCAATTGTAGAGCATATTCAGGAAAACGCCGAAGTCCCTGCCGGGATTGCGGTTTCAACCCCGGCAGGCCAGGGAGCGACCAGCGCGGCAGGGAAAGTAGAATAAGGGAACAAATAAATGGCGCAGATGAGTTATATTGACAACATAGCAGATAACCGGCGGCTTTACAAAAAGGCATACCTTATACAATTTATGGGGCCGGACGGCGAACCGGAAGATGCTTTTACATTTTCCACACCTCCGGAAAGCGAAGAATTAACCTACACCCAACGAAAAACCGAAACAAAGACTTTCGGCGGCCTCCATGTGGACGATTACGGGATCGACGCGGTGAAGATCGTGCTTTCCGGTTCCACGATAAACCGGTCTTTGAAGATGATATATCGCGGCGGCAAAGGCTCAAAATGGCTTTCCGGCGAAGAAGAGATTTACTATCTCCGCGACCTCATTAAGAAATACAAGACGGGAGTGGAAAACCTTAAGAAGAAAATAATCATCCACGATCTATCAAAACTGTCCGGATCAAACAAAGCGGGAAATTGGGTAAAGAATTATTGGCAGGCGTTCCCCGGCGATTTTAAAATCAGACGGGCTTCAGATAAGCCCTTTACTTACAAATACTCTTTTGAGTTTACGGGAATATCCCTTGAGGAAGGAGAAGAGTTTAAGTCGCACGGCGAGCCGCCAAAACCGGACGAGGGTAAATTAG
>JAIRSL010000025.1 GCA_031255475.1 Treponema sp. | reverse complement strand
TGGCTATACCAAAGGACGCTCCCCTCCCCGACGGGGGCGGTTACCGCGCCTTTGTGGACCGGGCCGCGGCGGCCCTGGCGGAAACGGCCGGAGGTTCGGCCCTTATCCTCTTTACTTCTTACGATGCCCTGCGGAGCGCCTACGCCGCCGCCCGGCCCGTCCTGGAAAAACAGGGAATACGCTGCCTGAAACAGGGGGACGATGACCGGAGCCGCCTTCTTCGGGACTTCCTCTCCGACGAGGCCAGCGTACTTTTCGCCACCGACTCTTTTTGGGAAGGCGTTGACGCGCCGGGAAACACCCTTCGCCTGGTGATACTTTGCCGCCTTCCCTTTAAGGCCCCCACGGACCCCGTGTTTGAGGCCCGTTGTGAAGCCTTGGAAAACCGGGGAGGCAGTTCTTTTATGGAACTTTCCCTTCCCGAATCGGTGATGAAGTTCAAACAGGGATTCGGCCGGCTGATGCGCCGGTCCAGCGATCGCGGCATCGTGGCGGTCCTGGACGGACGCATCCTCCACAAGCGCTACGGCGTATACTTTCTCCGTTCCCTTCCCCAAACCCGTACCAGTTTCGCGGATTTCAATACGGTACTCCGGCAGACGGAAGAATTTCTCTTTTCCCGTTAAGTTTTTTACGGCCCCTTAGAAGGTTACGTTGTTTCTCCCCGCGTCTTGAGGGACTGCTTAAAGATAGCCTCCGCGTTCACTTCGGTGTCCACGCCCGGAGAGGGGGTAACGCCTTCCCCGTTTATGCTGCGGAACAGCGGGCCCGGCCGGTCATTGTAGGCCCAACTGCCGTCGTTGTTAATAAAGCTGTCCGCAACGGTAGTAACCGCCAGGGTAAAGAAAATAAGAGAAGCGTTATTCTTCTTTTTTTCTCCCAAAAGCGCGTTGAGCCGTTTGGAGACGGGATTGGGCACCTGGAACTCGTAATGCTCCCAGGGGTTGTCTATGCCGTCGCAGGGGGCCCGTTTTTCGGCGCCCCCCATCTTGTTGCCCCGCTCTATTCCCGCGGCTACGGCGGTAAGGGATCTGCGGAGCTGCCTGATAGACGGGTACAGGGGGGAAATGTCCTGCTTTTGGAAGGGCGGCGGAAAGGCGGATTCAAATTTATAATAGGGAAGAAAATAGAGCCGCTTGATCCAATGGAGTTCGTTTAAAAGCCGCCGGGCATAGCTGGAAGTACGGGATTCGGCGGTATTTTCCAGAATACGGCAATACTCGGACAGGCGGGGAAGATATTCCTTATCAAAACTATTTTCAACAGTGTAGTGCCAGTTATTAATGATGGGATTCAGCGCGTCATCGACCCGTTCGGGATTTCCGCCTGAACTGGTAACCACACCGAAGGAAACATATCTGAGCCCATAGAGCAATTCCTCCAATATACGCGCAAACACCGCCGTTTGCAGGAGCGGGTCTGTCGGCGCAATCAGGGCATATTCCTTTTTCAGGGAGAACACGTCCCGAAAATAGGGGTACAGATCGGGGTAGTCCGGCAGACGGTCCCAGCCGGCCTTGGGAAAGAGGATTTCCAGGGATTGCAGGCCCTTATCAACGGCTTTTCGCTCGGCCTCCGTTGCCGCAAGTTTTGCTTTTTTAGCCTCGGCCTCGGGATTATCGTTTTCCGGGCCGTCTTCTTCCTGAATTCCCGATTTTTCCGGGTCTTCATCAGGAATTTCCGTCAATCTTGACAAATCCGCCGGCGGAATCTGATCCGCGTCGGACGCGCCGATAAAGGCGAGATACCGGTTTTTTCGCGCGGAAAAAAATGTTTTGTAAGAAAACCACTGATCGGACAGCAGCTTCATTAACAGCGGGTAAAGAAGAAACCGGATGTCCTGGCGGATAAGCCGAAGGGAACTTAAGGCCGTGTGGATCAATTCCAGGTGCTTCTCGTCGGCTTCCTGGGGATTCTCAATAAAATTGATCTTATATATCAGCTTATACGATTCCGTTATGTGCGTTTCCAGATCCAGCTGATCAAGAATAAAAAGGGGCCGGTAAAAAAATCTGAGGATATCCGAAAATTCGGCGGCTTTTACGTTCCGTGGCCGGGCTTGGAGCCGGGTCAATTCCGCCGAAATCCGCTCTATGTTCCATTGGCGGATGGTATCCAGTACCGCGTAAGCAAACGCAGACACCTTCTTCAACCGTTCGTTCCGGGACAGATTATTCCGGGGGAACAGGGTCCTGGTGGATACGACCAGATTCTCGAGCTGCCGGTAATACTCGTTCATCCGTTTGGTGACAAACCGCGCGTTAAGATAATCCGGGGGTGGGCTGAAAAAAGAAAGTACGGAAAGAACCACCTGCCCAAAATTTTTTATGTCGAATTCCGCCTGGCCCGCATAATTATCCATTTTGATCCGTTCCCGGTATGACACCTTAACCAAAATTGACGGGTTATCACGGGGATCCGCTTTAAGGGCGGGGGTTTTTTTCATGAACCCAGCGGTTTCTTCATCGGCGGCGGTTACGATACGGCGCTTGGGCGGGATCGCGGCGCCGCCTTTCTTGCCGTCGTAAGACGGGGGCGGCTCCTCCTTCCGTTCGACCCCTACTTCCCCTCCCAGAAGCCGGGCCACACGTTTCGCCTCCGTATCATCTACATTTCCCAGCCGCTTCCTAACTTCGTCCAATTCACCAGGAGCGTAAATCGCGTTTTCTTTTTTTGCCATAGTCATATCCGCATATAAAATTTTTCACCTATCCCCCAAAGGTTATGCACCGGAATTTTTTCCCCCGTAGACGTTACCAGCATTCCGTTGTAGAACCCGAGGGGAGCATCGTATTCGGCAAGGAGTACGATCATATTAACGGCGTCTTTGAACGACTCCCGGGGTGAGAACGTCAGATCCACCATCCCTTCCAGATCCTGAATTATCCAGTCGGATTCAATTCCTCCGGGCATGGTTATCTTTACCGGGGGCAGGGGCGTAAGTTTTCCGTCTACCCACAGGGCGTTCTCGTTGTTCTTATAGGTTTCCTTTGTCTGATTCTCCGCAATACTGAATCCTATACGCCGATTTTTCCCGTCAAACCCGAAACCGTTACACCACCAGCTGTGCGTCCTGAAAGGATAGAATCCCTTACAATCGCAGAACAGCCCGGTGGTTTTGTCCGGGTTCAGGGATATATGACGCCCTCCAAAAACCATATCCCCCCGGACCGCCCCCAGGGCCTTAAACATGTACAGACTGCACCGTTCCGAAAAGAGGAGGTTTACCACCATAGGGGTAACCGCCTTTTTAGCCAGACTATAGTGAAGATGGGCCGTAAACGAGGGGCGTTTCCTGGTTGCCTCTATATCAAGATCGACCTCTATGGTATTCGCGTCAAGCCAGTCATGGATTCTAAAAAAAAAGCCGTAGGAGCGGCTTTCTATAGAAGCGTTGGAAAGTTTTTTAGGCAAGCGCCATCCGCTAAAGGGGAGCAGCTTTTTGAACCACATCCGTTCTGTAGACGTTTTATCATACACATGGACCCAGGCTTCACGAAAATACTTAAAATTGAATAAAAGCGCGGCCAAAAAGAAGTGGTCGTCCTGTATGGTAAAAGATTCCCATTCTTTTATCCGGTAATCCCGCGCCCACCGGGGAACGGGAAAGGGAAAAGGATGCTGTATGTTCAACAGGTCCACTTCATCAAAGGCCCGGGTCCAGGTACCCGGCAAAGGTTTCCCGTTTTCTATGGGTGAGGATCGGGGAATCTGAATTTCCCGCGTATACATCAGCCGCGCCTCACGGTGAAGAATTTTTCCCTGCTATTCGCCATACTATTTAATAATATACCGCATTTGGCGGATCCGTCACTACCCGACAGGGCCGGTTGCTGTTAACAAGCCCTTTAATTACGAATAAACCCCTCCCGCCAATGCCAAACCGGCGCGGCAAGGTCCGGTAAAAAGGGATTCCGCAGTCTGAAATCGGGGAGCCTGTCCGGACCGGCGGTTAATTCCTGGCAAAACCCGTCCTCTATCCCGAATTCCTCAAGCCAACGCATAACCCGGTGGTATTCTTCCCTGCCTACACACCGCGCCGGGGCCGGGGAAGCCGCTCCTGCCGGGGTATACTGGGTCATCAGGGACAGAAGAGCCCGTCCCCGGGCGTTCTCCGCAAACCAGCGGAGAACCTGCCTGGTGGATTCCAAAAAGCCGGGTATCACCAGATGACGGATCATCACCCCGGACGCCAATGCGGTTCCCTCATCGTTGTAACGGAGTTCCCGGTCTTCCATCATGCTCAGAACGGCTTGTCCGGCAAAACGGGGATAGTCCGGGGCGGCAAAAAACCGTTCCGCCGTATCCGCGTCCAGGGTTTTCAGGTCCGGAAGGTATACATCCACCGTGCCGCGGATACGGGCAAGGATCTCCGGGCTTTCATAGGCCGAAGAATTCCAGAGCGCGGGGATGATGAGCCCCCGATCCCGTGCCGCGGCAATGCCCCGGACCAGAGCCGGGGCCGCGTGGCTCCCCGTAACGATATTGATGTTCTCCGCCCCTTTTTCCTGCAAGACCAGGCATATCCGGGCGAATTCGTCATCATCCACCACTCGCCCCATCCCTTCACGGGAAATCTGGCGGTTCTGGCAGAAAACGCAGCCCAGGTTACACCCCGTCACAAACACGGCCCCCGATCCCCCGGAGCCCGTAACGAGAGGTTCTTCTCCCCGGTGTATGACCGCCGCGGCGATGCGGAGTTCCCCGGTTTCCCCGCAGAATCCCCGGCAGCCTCCTGCCGCCCGGTCCGCGTTGCAGAGCCGGGGGCAGAGATTACAGGGGCCGTCTTCGGGCTTTACGTTTCTATGCGCAAATACGGATTCCAACAAACCTTACCTTTTCGCGAATGACGCTTCCCGGCCTTTCAATTAACAACCCCGATCCGCATCTATGCCCCGGCGCATCATCCGGATCGAGGAGAACAGCGCGGTAAAAACCAGAAGGACGGGGAATGCCGGAGACAGGCCGGGGCTTACCGCCATAAAATTATACATGCCGTGGACGGCAACGGCATAGAGGAAGGATACAAGGGCCCGGCCGGGCGAACGGGGCAGGCTGCCGGCGGCCAGACC
>JAIRSL010000059.1 GCA_031255475.1 Treponema sp. | reverse complement strand
CCCGTGGCCGTAGAAACCAGCAGGGCCGGGAATTGGGACAAGAGGCCGTCTCCTATGGAGAAGGCGATATACGTCCCCAGCGCCTGGGAAATAGGCTCTCCGTGAAGGCTCACCCCCACAATGATCCCCCCCAGTATGTTGACCACCGTGATGAAGATGCCCACCTTGACGTTCCCGGATACGAATTTGCTGGAACCGTCCATGGCGCCGTAAAAATCGACTTCCCGCTGGAGATCGTTCTTCCGCACCAGGGCTTCTTCCTCGGTGATTGCGCCGGAATTAAACTCCGCCTCAATGGCCATCTGCTTGCCGGGCATGGCGTCCAGGGCGAACCGGGCGGCTACCTCGGCGATACGGGTGGCACCCTTGGTGATGACCGCGGCCTGGACCGCGATTATCACGATGAAGATGATGAAACCCACCACGAGACCTTCGGTCCCGCCGCTTCCCACCACGAAGGTGGAAAAGGCCCTGACCATACGACCGTCAAAAGCGGCGCCCCGGGTCAGGATCAGCCGGGTAGAAGAGATGTTCAGGGCCAGGCCGAACACAGTCACCACCAGAAGCACCGTGGGAAAGACGCTGAAATCCGTGGGTCGCTTGTTGTAGAGGACGATCAGGAGGATGAACAGGGAGAGTACCAGGTTCATGGCCATAAGGGTGTCCAGAAGCACCGTGGGCAGGGGAACGATAATCATCATCACCACGGCAACAACACCCACAGCGATAAAAAGATCCGTTTGATTCCCGAAAAACGAACTGAGCCTGTTTACTCTGGCAACATCAGCCATATCTTACTCCTTACAACCAGGGTCCTCAGGCCCTCATCCCTTCCGCCTTACGGCGTTCCTCGTTGAGGCTCCACACCTTGCCGAGGATCTTTGCCACTACCTCATAGTACACTTCGGGAATATTATCCCCCACCTCGGTCTCCGCGTACAAAGCGCGGGCCAGGGGCTTATGTTCCACTATGGGCACACTGTTTTCGGCGGCGATACGCCGGATGCGGAAGGCCATTTCATCGGCGCCTTTGGCGGTTACCTGGGGACCCTTCATTCCCTGGTGATATTCCAGAGCCACGGCGAAATGGGTGGGGTTGGTAACTACCACGTCCGCTTTGGGTACGCTCGCCATCATGTTCCGCGTCATAACCTCCCGCATACGCTGCCGGAGCCTGGACCGTATCAGGGGATCCCCTTCGTACATCTTCCGCTCTTCCTTGACCTCCTGCTTGGTCATCTTGAGGGATTCCCGGTACTGCCACCGCTGGAACATCAAATCGGGAACGGAAAGAACCAGCAGCAGCAGGGCGGAGATGATGAGCATCCTGATTGCCAGGGACGCGATGATGGTAATACCCAACCACAGGTTTACGGTCTGTAGATTCGTCAGTTTTTCTATTTCGGAACGGATCAGCACAAAAGCTACCGCGCCTATGATGATCATCTTGATCACCGACTTGGCAAAGTTGAAAAGCCCTTCCATGGAAAACATACGCTGGAAATACTTGCCGAACCGGGGAACGATCTTGGAAAAATTCGGCGCCAGAGGCTTGGTGGTAAAAAGAGGGCCGGTCTGTACGATGTTGGCAAAGATCGCCGCGACTACGGATACCGCCACGATGGGCAGGGCCAGTCGGATAAAATAGCGGAAAAAAGCCTCCGCGATGATACGATCTTTCACCGGATCCAGTTCCGCGGCGCGGAGAAAGAAAAAACGCAGCATTTCCACGCATGTCCTGAGCATGGAAGGCGCCAGTATCAGTATCGCTATTGCCGGAAGGAGCAGCACCAGTGCGCCCGTTAACTCCTGGCTCTTGGCGACCCGGCCTTCTTCCCGGGCCTTGCGTATCTTGTACTCCGAAGGCTCCTCGGTACGCCCCTCGTCTTCCGCAGCAAACCACTGGAGGTCCATATTGAGGGCCGCCTCGTAAGCGGCGTCAAAAAGAAACTCCTCCCGCTTCCTATCCGCCATACCCGCCTCCGATTTGACTGCCGATCTGAATGTAGAAGGACTCCAGGGAAGCGAAGGCCGCGTCCACCACCCTGCCGAAAGCCTCCACCATGAAGGGCAATGTCACGGCGATAAGCACAAAGGCCACGGTAATGGAAATGGGGAACCCTTCAGAAAGGATGTTGATTTGCGGGGCCGCCTTGGAGATGAGCCCCGTAGCCAGGGAAGTCAGGAACAGGGTCCCCAGGATGGGCAGGGAGATGACGATGGCATCCAGAAAAAGCCGTGAGAGCCCCGATGCAAGCATGGCCGCCGCCGTCTCCCGGCCCGCCACAAGAGCCGGGGTACTCAGGGACTGGACAGACCGCTGAAAGCCTCCCAGGAAAAGCTGCCGGAACCCTCCGGCGGACAGGAAGACCAGCATGGCCACCAGGTTGAGGTACTGGCCCATGAGGGGGTTTTCTATCTGGGACAGGGGATCGAACGTCTCGGAAGCGCCGAATCCCATCTGGAGGGAGAAAAACTGCCCCGCGGTGGAAAATGCGGCGTATAAAATCGTAAGAAAAAAACCGGTGATGATCCCGATGATCGCTTCCCCGACCGCCAAAAAGATGAAGGACAGGCCGAAAAGTTCCGGCCCTATGCCGCCGAAGTAGGGAACGTCCTGGGCCGCCGGAAACACCCCGTAGGCCGCGAATCCTGCCAGGGCTATCTTCGCAACCTGGGGAATCGCCTCGGAAGAGAGGAGCGGCGCGGTCTCAATCATCGCCAGGGCCCGCACGGCTATCAAAAGAAACACCGGCGCAGCCCGCAGAATTCCGTCAAACACCGCGCTTACCTCGCCATCTCCGGGATCATACGGAAAAGCTGTACGGTATAATCGCCTAAAGAAGAAAACATCCAGCCTCCCAGAAAGCCCAGGACCAGGAGTATGGCGATAACCTTGGGAACAAAGGTCAGAGTCTGTTCCTGTATGGACGTGGTGGCCTGGAGAATGGCTATCACCAGGCCCACAACCAGGGCGGAAAGCAGAAGCGGCGCGGCCAGGAACAAGGTTTCCAGTATCCCCCCCCGCAACAGGGTCGTAATTTCGCCTATACTCACCTGACTCTCCTAAACGAAGGAACGGACTATCTGGTCCGTCAAAAGCCCCCAACCGTCTATCAGGATAAAAAGTATGAGCTTGAAGGGCATGGAAATCATGACCGGCGGCAGCATGATCATGCCCATGGACATGAGGGCGCTGGCCACCACCATATCGATAACGATAAATGGAATAAAAAGCAGTATCCCTATCTTGAACGCGACGGTAAGCTCGTTGAGGATAAAGGCGGGGATAAGCACATAGGTGGGAACATCCGCCAGGGTGTCCGGCCTGTCCAGACCCCGCATGGCCATAAAAAGTCTGATGTTTTCGGGGTTCCCCTGCATCTGGCGGTACATGAAAAACCGCATGGGGGCTTCCGCCTCCCGGTAGGCGGTTTCCACCGATATTTCGCCGTCCGCCAGGGGCCGGAAGGCGTTCTCATATATCGTCGTAAAGGTGGGCCACATGATGAAGAAGGTCAAAAAAAGGGAAATCCCCAGGATCACCTGATTGGGAGGAACCTGCTGGAGGGATAAAGCCCGCTTGATAAAGTCCAGAACAATAGAGATTCTGAGAAAACTCGTCATAAGAATAATGATGCTCGGCGCCAGGGAGAGGATGGTGATCAACAGGAGGAGTTGGAGGGAAAACGCCACTTCCTGTCCGGATTCGGGGTTCCTGATGGTAAGATCCACGAAGGGGATCACCGGATCCGCCGGGGGAGCGGGAATGTTCATGGTTCCCTGGGTGGATATGCCCGGAAAAGGCGGAGGCGTTTGGGCCCCCGCAGGCAGCAGGGGAACCGCAAGCAGGAGCAGGAACAGGCCCCGCCGGGCAATGATCCGCATTCGCCGCATACCTATAACCCCCTGAGCCTTTCCCGGTTTTTCCGTATATTGTCCGCCGAATACCCCGGTTTATCCGGGGAAACGCCCGGACCCGTCCCGCCTCCGAAACGGCGGAGAAGGCTGCGGAAATCCGGGAACCGCCCTCCCGGAGACTCCGCCTGTTTGCGGGAATCCTCCAGCAGCATCGTGTCCAGGGCTTCTTTATCCGCCACCTCCGCAATGAGGGAGACCCCTCCCTCTCCGGACCCCACGAGCCAGGCCTGGCTCCCCAGGTTCACCACATGGACAAAACGGTTGGACCCAAGGTGGGCGCTGGTGAGGATCTTCAGGTGGGGGTTACGGGTATCCCTGGGCCGGGACGCCCGGCGTATAAAGAACACCGCTCCGTAGACGGCGGCGGCCACCAGGGCCAGGACCAGAACCATCCTGAAAACGACAAACCCCGATGTAACCGGAGAAGAACCGGCCCCCGGAACGGCCTCGCCCAGGATAAGGGCGGATTCGTCCCGGGTTTCAGTCGGAATTTCCGCGTCCACAGCAGGAAACATTATTTCCCCTCTGTTATCCGCGTCCTGTGCGGCCAGATGAATGTCATGATTAAATGCGGCAAAGGTAAGGCAGGCAAACACCAGCCCTAAACGAAGTCGATTCAGTTTTTCCCCTCCCAAGTACAAACTGATCCGGTTTTAGCCTGTCAAGTCTTTAACTTTCAGTCTAAACTTTTAAAAATACGCTAACCATTGAGCCTGTTCTAAAACTGAAGTTTTAGAACAATCTTCATTTTCAGTATAAATGATATTTATTTTTTTGTCTACCCTATATCGGTCATTCTTTCCATGGGAGACACGATCTCCGTAACCCGTACGCCGAAATTTTCATCGATGACCACAACCTCTCCCTTGGCAATGAGCTTGTGATTCACCAGGATGTCCACAGGTTCGCCGGCGAGTTTATCCAGTTCTATGATGGTCCCTTCGCCCATACTCAGGATTTCCTTGATCAGTTTGCGGGTACGGCCCAATTCGACGGTCATCTCCATGTAAACGTCCATGATGAGGCCGATATTCCCCTGTTCCTGGGGGCCCGCCTGGGGCATAAGGCTTGGGTACTGAACCGACTGCACGTTCGAGGGGCCCATTCCCTGCATCATACCGCCCATACCGGGATTTCCGGCAAAACCGCCGCCCATCATTCCGCCCATCATACTACCCCCCATATTCGGCGCCATGCCTCCGGCAGGACCGCCGCCCCCCATGCCCTGCATACCGGGGGGTATATTAAAATCACCCATGCCGCCGCCCAAGAGGGCCCCGGCTATGTCCCCTGAAACCCCGGCGCCAAAAATCTCCCACAATTGATGGGACTTGCCGTCCCCCAGGTTGAGGTCGTAGGAAGCGGCCAGAAAATTCCCCCCCGGCAGGGCCGCCGCCGCCTTGGGGATATTGGCCGTTTCGGGCGGGATCGCGGCAATGGACTTGTTGCCGGTCTTTCCGGTAAGGGAGGTTATCTGGGTTCCCACCATGGTAGAGACCGCTTCGCCTATCACCGACATGGCCATCTCGTCCAGGGTGATGTTCTCTTCCTTGTTCATGAGACTGGCAATACCCTTGGCCGTATCTTCGGACATAAGGAAAAGATGTTCCCCGGGAAAACCGGAACTGAAGTTTATCCTGGTTACCGTTACCATGCCGGGCAGGTTCTGCAAGAAAGCGTCCCGGTTGGTGGAAACTACCTTGGGATTCTTGAGGGACACCTCCGGATTGGTCATCATGGAGAGGTTTGAAGACAGTGCGTCTACTGTGGAAGCAAGAAAATCCTGTACCGCCATCCGGTCATCGCCGGAACCGCCTGAACCCGGATCCGGTGAAGCGGCCGCGCCGCCGCCTGCGCCCGGACCGACGGGATCTACCCCCGCCAACAGAGCGTCAATTTCATCCTGCGAAAGAGCGCCGTCGCTCATAATAAATCCTCCCCTTCGGGTGCAAAATCTTCAAATTCGTTTTGTTCAAGTTCCGCGGTTTTCTTAATCACCTGTACCGCGATCTTCTTGCCGATAACCCCTGGCCGGCATAAAAATTTACGCTTGTTGCCGACGCTGAGGGAAAAAGGATCCCCGACGCGAACGCTGTCAAGGCGTATAATGTCCCCGGTCCGCAGGGACAGCACATCCCGGACGGAAATCTGTATCTTTCCGATCTCGGCCACTACGTTTACATCGACGGTTGAAAGTTTATCTTTCAATAAATTAAGGTTTTCCGTCGTGGTACCCCGGCGTATTGAAGAATACCAAAACTGGGCCGATAGTTTTCCGATGATTGGCTCAATCGTCAGGTAGGGGATGCAGAAGTTCATCATCCCCTCAACGTCCCCCACCTTGGTTTCCAAAGTCACCAGAACCACCATTTCCGTGGGGGCCACGATCTGGGCGAACTGGGGGTTGGTGTCGATCTGCCCGAGCCGGGGCCGGAGGTCTATAACCTGGGCCCAGGCTTCCCTCATGTTGCCCAAAATACGGACGATGATGCCTTCCATGACCGACTGTTCTATATCCGTAAGCTCGTGCTGGGATTTGGTCCCTTCTCCGGTACCGCCGAAAAGCCTGTCTATAATGGAAAACGTTACCGCCGGATCTATCTCCAGGATGGCATTCCCTTTAAGGGGGTCCATGTTGATGATGGCCAGGGTGGTGGGGGTCGGTATGGACCGGATGAACTCTTCGTAGGTTAGCTGATCAACGGAGGCCACATGGACGTGGACCATGGAACGGAGTTGGGCCGAAAGACTGGTGGTGGTGAGCCGGGCAAAGGAATCGTGCATGATGGAGACGGTACGTATCTGATCCTTGGAGAATTTGTCGGGCCGCTTGAAATCGTAGATCTTGATCTTACGGGTATCCGCGGCGGGACGGAAATCCTCGGGCTCCGCTTCCCCCGCGTTAATCGCCGTGAGCAGCTGATCAATTTCTTCCTGGGACAGAACTTCCGTCATTGCATCTCCATCACATCCAATTGATTAAATAACACGATCCGGGCTTTGGAAGAATCCAGCACCCGGGTATTCAGCGCTTCGACTATCTCCTGTTTCAACCGGGCCTCGTTTGCGGGCAGCAGATCATCCCGGTATTTACCGCTGAAAAAACTCCGCACAAAATCCTTGAGCTCGTATAACCGGCTGGTCAATTCGTTCTGGGCGTTTTTATCATTTACATCATACCCTATAACCATGTCAACCACAACCGAATAGGGAGAGATGTCCTTGGTACGGGTCCGGACAACGCCTATGGACGTAAACATCTGATACTCAGGACGTTTACCGACCCAGGGGGACGCAGGCTCCGCCACAACGGTCTGATTCCGCCCCCCCTTATTGAGGATGTTATAGGTAATCACCGCCACGGTGACAATAAAAACCAAAGCTCCAAGTCCTATCGCCACGAATTTGAGTAAATTCGGAAGCAGTGCGGCCAATCCGGATGCTTTTTTTGGAGCGTTGTCTACCGATGACCCGCCTTCGTCAAGATCGTTAAGTTCGTCATTGTCAGACATGCCCTGATACCTCGCTTAAAAATATCTCAAACCCGGTGGATTTTAAGATACCCGGCTATCCAAAATCCCCGGGAGGTTGAATACCCTTTGTATAATTATCGTATATTATTATCAAAAACTATGCAAATATTTAACGTTTTACACGCGGACCGTTCCAAAATCGTGCGCGTTTGGCGTACGGCCGATTAATTTTGGAACAATCTCGTGTATTTACGGTTATAAGTGCCCTTCGTCCAGGATAATCACGTCCACCCGCCGGTTGTACGCCCGGCCTTCCGGGGTGTCGTTCCGGCTTATGGGTACGGTATCGGCGAATCCCGCCACCTGAAAACGGCTTTCTTCTACCCCTATGCCGGTAAGGTAGTGAAGGACGCTGATGGAACGCCGGGTGGAGAGTTCCCAGTTCGATTCCCAGGGACCGTCGGGGTCTACCGGGGTGTCGTCGGTATGGCCCTCGATGCGAAATTTTCGGCCTTTGACCTCATCGGAGGCCAGGAGCGTCCCCAGCCGGAGCAGGATGTCCCTGGTCTCTTCTATATTGATCCGGGCGCTTGCCGGATTGAAGAAGGCGTCGGATGCCAGGGAGATGATCAGCCCCCGTTCGTCGTGGGTAACCCGCACCTTATTGGACCGGGTCTCCACCTGAAACAGGCTTACCGCCTTTTTCAGGGCGGTCCCCAGGGAACGGCCCCGGTCCAAGGAAGGCAGGGACATAATGGTGTTTCCCAGGTCGGCGCTTTTGCCCACCGTAAGGGTATTACCTCCAAAGGAAGCCCCCAAGCCGTTGTTGTTGAAGGCGGAAACCATGGCGGCAAGCTGGGCGGGATCGGTTTCATCGGGATTAAAGAGGGCGACAAAGAAACAGAGCATCAACGTAACCATGTCCGAATAGGTTACGATCCACTCTCCGCCTACCCCGCCCGCATCGGATTTCTTCTTCCGTGCCATATCAATCCTTTATGATTTCCGCTTCGACGGTCTTACGATCCCCCGGATTAAGGTAAGAGAGCAGTTTCATCCCCAGGATACGGGGATTGTCCCCGGCCTGAATGGAAAGGACCCCTTCGATGGACATTTCCCTGACCTTGGACTCCGCGGCGTCGGCGGATTTCAGTTTGCCGCTCAGGGGGATCATGATGAGGTTTGCCATAATGGAGCCGTAGAGGGTCGTGATAAGGGCGACGGCCATGTTGGGGCCCAGGGCGCTCTTGTCTTCCAGGTTCCTCAACATACCGATAAGGCCGATAACGGTTCCCAGCATCCCGAGGCCAGGGGCCAGCGTACCCCACATATTGACAACACTGATTTTCCCGGCGTGGCGCTCCTGCATCTGGCTCAATTCGGTCTCCATGAGGGTTCTGATGACTTCCGCGTCTGTACCGTCAACCACCAGGCGCAGCCCCTTCTTGATAAACTCATCGTCCAGGTCTTCCAGCTCTTCTTCCAGGGCCAAAAGCCCTTCGCGCCGGGCTTTTTCCGACATTGCCATGAGCTTGGTGATGATTCCTTTTTCGTTGAAATTGGGAACCTGGAAGGTGAGTTTCATCGTACCGAATACCCCCAGGGATGTTGACAGGCTGCTGAAGGTAAAAATACCGAAGTAGGATCCCAATACGACGATTAAGAACGAAGGAAGGTCCCAGAAGGTCAAAAGACCGGTGCCTCCGGTAATGATCCCCAGGGCGACCATGCCGAAACATCCGACTAGGCCTATGATGGTTGATATATCCATGCGCTACTCCTCGTTCTTAAAGCCGCCTATACGCCGGCGGTACCCGACAATGCGGACAATGACCTCATCAACCGGTTCCCGGACCACCACGTATTTTCCCGAAAGCATGAGCAGCGTGGTGTCCGGCCGCGTTTCAATAGATTCGATTTGATGAGGATTGATGTAATACTCTTTTCCGTCAAGGCGGGTTACTTTAATCATAGCTTATTAATAAGGAACCGGAAACAGGAACCCGTATGACGTACCCGTTCCTGTTCCGGCTGATTCCTCACACTCCTCGTTTCTAACTTCTAACTACCGCTTTAATGTCAAAAGCTCCTGCAAGAGCTGATCCGCCGTCTGTATGGTCCGGGAGTTCGCCTGGAAACCGCGCTGGGTTACGATCATGTCGGTGAACTGTTCCGCCATGTCAACATTGGACATTTCCAGCGTACCGGCGATGATCTTCCCCTTTCCGGCTATCTGAGAAGGCCCTATGTTGGCGTATCCCGAATTGTTGGATACCACGTAGTTGTTGTCCCCGGATTTTTCCAAGCCCCCCTGGTTGGAAAAGCTGGCCATGGCCACCTGTCCCAGAACCCGGTTCGTGCCGTTGGAGAAGATCCCGGTGATAACGCCGCTCTGGTCTATCTTGAAGTTATCCAGATAACCCATGGCGTAACCGTCCTGTATGATGGGCTTGGTGGAACTGGATTCCGCGTACTGGGTGATGGTATTCACCAGACCGCCCACCGTTCCCAGGTTAAGGTCGAATTCCTGGCGGACCAGTGCGCCGTCTTCATCGGGGGCGGCGGACTGTACGTCAAAGGCGACCCGCATGATGACGCTCCCTTCTTCCGCCGAGGTGTTCCCCGCGGCGTCCACCACCGAGGCCAGGGTCCCCAGATTGGAAAAGTTCACCGTAAAGGCATCGGGGTCCCCTATGGCGGGAGCGGCCTCCCCCAGTCCAACCGTGGTGTTGGTGGGTTCGGGATTTTCCGGGTCCACGACAACCGTGGCGGTCCAACTGTTCTGGGTTTCGGGCACACGGGTAAACTGTACCCGCAGGGTGTGAACATCCCCGAAGGAGTCGTAAATCTTGATTTCCGTGGTCCATGTCGCCCGCATTATGTCCGCCTGGGAAGCCCCTTCGGGGATAAGGGGGATACGCTTGTCCAGGTTACAGGCAAAGTCGACCGATGTAGTGGCCCGCGCGGCGTCTTTCCCGCCCACGGGGATGACGAGGTCTTCCACTTCCCGGGAAACGTCCAGTACCTGAACGCCGTCTATGGTCCGGGCCATCCAGCCCTGGACCCGCATCCCGTTGGCGGGATTCACCATGGTACCTTCCTCGTCCAAGCCGAACGCGCCGGCACGGGTGTAGTACGACTTTTCCCCGGATTTGAGCACGAAGAATCCCGTGCCTTCGATGGCCAGATCGGTCCCTACCCCGGTGGTCTGGAAGGAACCCTGGGTATGGATGGTGTCAATGGAGGCGACGCTCATCCCCAGGCCGACTTCCTTGGGATTCACCCCGCCTATCTCTTCGGTGGGCCGGGCCGCGGCGTTAAGCTGCTGGTAGAGCATATCCTGAAAATTCACCCGGCCTTTCTTGAATCCGGTGGTATTGATGTTGGAAATGTTGTTACCAATCACGTCCATACGGGTCTGATGATTCTGAAGTCCGGAAACGCCGGAATACAATGATCGCATCATGATGAATTCTCCTTATTCTTCAAAAACCTTGGTTACCTGATTCCAGGAATAATACGCACCGTTGACCAGTACCTGGGGAACATCCCCCCGGCTGACCGCCTTGACCGTTCCCTGAATAACCTGATCGCCTTCGATCAGTTCCACCGGTTTTCCCAGGGAAGACGCGGCTTCCGTACCGGCGAGCATGTTGGTAAGGCGGTTAAAGTCGCTGGCCATGCTGGTCATCTGATCCAGGGTGGAAAACTGGGCCATCTGGGCGATAAATTCCTTATCTTCCATAGGCGCCGTGGGATCCTGGTAAGAAAGCTGGGTGATGAGGATCTTCAAAAAATCGTCTTTTCCCAGATTCTGCTGGGGGTTTTTCCCCTGGTTTATTTTTGCGTTATGCTCCCGGACCATCCGGTTAAGCTCGGTCATATCCTGTGAACTTAAAACAGATTGAAGTTCCATTCCTCTCTCCTTACCTATACCAACATATTAACGAGGGGCATACCCCGGCCGTCCGGCCGCATCCCCGTCCATTGACCTCCGTCCGCGTTTTCCGGAACCACGGTAACGGCATCATCGTAGCACAGCGCCGCAAGCCGTCCGGAAAAAAGGCCGTCCGCCCCTTCTTCCTGCCCCCGGCGGCCTTCCCGGCCGTCTGAGGCAAAAGCCATATCAAACTGTGCGCCGTCAAAGCCGGAATCCCGAAAGGATTGCTCCAGGGAATGAAGCTCCTGCTCAAAGGCCCTAAAAGCCTCGTCGCTTTCAACAATGATATGGCCCGCTATCTTGTTTTCGGTTATTTCAAGGCGTATCTTTACAGTTCCCAGCGTCTCGGGCCTCAAGGCAAGCCTGATGGTCCCCTCCCCCCCGTCCCGGAGCATGACCGAAGCGTGGCGGACTATGTCGCCGTTGAGGTTTTCGTGGAGTTCTCGTGCAAGCATGTTCTGGAAGCTCTGTACGGGGCGGTTTTCCCGTTCCGCGCTGATTTCGGCCTGGGTCTTCCCCAGGGAACGGAGTTCCACGATAAGTTCCGTGGAACTTCCTTCCGTGGAACTCCCTTCGGAGGAACCTGATTCCGTTTCCCGGCCCCCGCTGCGGGAGGCTTCTTCCCCCTTCCCGGCCTCGACAGGGGACCGGGGGCTTCCGGCCAGGTCCCGTTTATCAAGCCCGGCCCGTACATCCCCGGCTTCAGGATTTGACCGTTCCCGGCGCCGATCCCTGACCCTGACGTCCCTGGAGCCGCGCCCTTCTTTTTCGCCGGTCCCCCGCACCAGGGACCCGGCGTTCTGTTCCGTCTCGGCCTCAAGGTCTTCCGCATCGTACCGGGGAAGGCCGGCGGTTTCCGCAAGGACACGGGAGGCGGTTCCGGCCCCTTCGTCAGGAAGTACCGGAGCATCCGGGATTTCCCCGCCGCCGGCCATATCCTCCGGCGCAAGTCCCTCCAAGGCGGCCGTTAATGTTTCGCCTTCCACGGCTCCGCCGTCAAGGGAGGTCTCGTCCGCTTTCGGCACAACGGGACGGACAAGCGCCGCGGCCGCCGTATCCGCGTCGTCACCGGAGAGGGATTTTGAAGAGGCCCTTCCCTTTTTGGACACGGAATCCGTTTGTCCGATTCCCTCGGCCGGCCCCCGGAGCAGGGAGGTTCCCCGGTTTTTGCCTGCCCGCAAAGCGGCCGCCCCTTCCACGGCCTTCCCGGTTTCCCCGACGTCTTCCATTAGAGAAGGACCTTCCGCGGCCCCGCCGGGACCGGTTTTTCCCAGTTTACCGATGCCTTCGAGACTTTCCGCACCGGCGGCGGGTCCGGCCCCCGGTTTATCGGTTTTTTGAAGGAGTCCGGCCAGCAGTTTGGCAAAGACCCCCAGGCCGTCTTTCTTTTCCGTTTTTTCGTGACCAGGGAAAGGGGAAACATTTTGCAGTGCTTCAGGACTTTCGACAGCTTGAATAGGGGGGGATAGTTGAATCACCGCCCGGCCTCCTCGTGTTTCTTACAAGGTAACGGAAGACCGGGCCGTGTGAACTCGGCTTAGAGCGCTAATTCAGGCTTGGGGGCCTCGTGGTCATTTTCCGCTGCAACTCCGCCGCCCGTTCGGGAGGCAGAAGGGACAGCCAGTAGGACACGATAGATGTGGTCCCTTCCCGCTGAGCGATCTCCTCGGTCATCCTTAAAACATCAATAGCGGCCTGATCATCCATGGCGGTAATAATGCCCACCGCTCGCTCCGGCGGCATACCGTTCAAATAACGGGCGTACTGTTCGATGTTCTTCTCTTTTATTTCGGCTTGTTCGACCATGGCATTGAAGGAATTTTCCCGTTCGTCCAGCGCTTTTTGCCGTTCTTCCAGTTCCTGGGCCATTTGCTCGATCTCTTCCCGGCGGGTACGTATATCCTGTTCCTGCTTTTCCATCTCCATGGTCCGAAGTTCCAGGGCCTCGAGCCTGACGGCCAGGCGTTCCGCGTCCAGGGAAAGGGTTTCTTCCGGGGGAACTTCCGGCCGGGACCGGCCCTCCCGGCCTATAAACCGGTAAAGCGGCGCCAAAACGGTCTTTGCGTCAATGATATTGAGGTAATCGAACCAGACTATTCCACCCCCGGCCATGGCAAGGATGAGGATCAAAAGGACTATAATCCGGCCTATGATACCGGGCCTCCCGTATGACGCCAATGACAACTCCTTAGGTTGAGTATATCTTGAATATCGTCAAATTCACAATATTGAAAAGAGAAAACCGCGAAGGCTTCCGTATTTACTTTTGGGCTGTCAAATTTCCCTTAAACTCGGACTAAAGGCGCACGGCGCCGTTTTTTTTGTTTTTTTTCTATAAAATTATTGTTTTTTTTATTTTATGCGATATATTATGAATAAACATTGAATATGTTTCAAATATGAAGCGGATATGGAGGCGGGTAATGTCCAACCGGCTTAAGGCACGGTTTCTTTCATACGTAAGTAACATACTTTCTTTTACCCTTCCCCCGTTAGATTCTGGTCAAAATCCTTTCTTTGTACTACATCCGAATGTCTTTTTAATCGTATCCCCACTCAGGAATTATCCCGGCCCAGTTTTTGGTGCGGGTTTTTCTCAATTTATCGCCACCCCATCGCGGGTAATCACTTAAGGAGTTGTGCATGAAGACCGTAAAGCTCACCGGCTTTCTCTCTGTCGGAATCCTGGCACTATTGCTGGCAGGATGTTTTAACCCTATTTCCGTTGTCCCCCTGGGTACGGTGGACAACCCCCTAGCGGAACCCTTTTCCGTGGACATCATGATTGGTCCGGACACCGTGGCCCGGTCCGTGGCCGGGCCTGATG
>JAIRSL010000045.1 GCA_031255475.1 Treponema sp. | reverse complement strand
CTGTAAACCGGGGCGAAGTCCACGACATACAGGGGGTAGCGCACAAAGCCCCCGCTGTTTTTGGGAAAGGCCCGGAAGCCGGTGATGTCCTGGATGTAGACGCTTGCGGCCTCCCCGGACAGGATGCGCTGGGCCTCTTTGTAAAGCGCGATACGCTCCTGTTCGCCGGTTTCCGTCAGGACGGCGTCGTATACCCGGTCATACGCGGGACTGCTGAAGTTCACAAAATTGCTCCGGTCGGCTGAATGATACCGGGCCAGGAAACCCCGTGGCGAAATGGTCGGCGAGTCCACGGAAATGACGGTCGCCTCGTACCGGCGGCCCTGGTACACGCCGGAAAGCCACGCCGGCCAGTCCACGAGCTTTATCGTTGCGGCGATCCCGATTTTGGCAAGCTGGTTCACAATCACCTGGGCGGTGTCTACATGCATGGTGTAGTTCGACGGAACCGTGATCTCCAGGGGAAAGCCCTGTTCATAGCCCGCGTCGGCCAGAAGGCTCTTGGCCCGGGCGATGTCCGTGGGATAGGGGTTTTTCAGGGAAGGTTCGTAATACCGGGAAAGCCCCGGAATGAGGGCGCTTCCCGAAGGTTCCCCGTGGCCGTAGAAGGCTGCGTCAATGATCTCCTGCCGGTCCACCGCGTAGTTCAGGGCCAGGCGGACCCGTACGTCGTCCAGGGGCGGTATCGCGTTGTTCAGGGCCAGAAGCTGAACGGAATTGGAAGGATCGGGAACAAAGGTGAAGGCGTTGGGGTTAAGCTGCTCAAGGAGGGAGCCGGTGATGGTCCCCGCGTCCACGGCGCCTCCCTGAAGGGCCAGGAGCAGGGCGTCGGAATCGGCCGTGAACACGTAGGTCACCTTGTCCAGATGGGGAAGCCCCTTTTTCCAATAATGGGGGTTTTTCACCAGTACCAGGGATTGCTGGGGGGCGTAGCTTTCGATGATAAACGGCCCCGTGCCTATGGCCCGCCGTTCCCGGCCGGCATTGTTCCGGGGAACTATCCCCACCGTAAGGTTGGTAAGGTACTCCACATCCGGCGATTTCAAGACGATCCGGACCTTTCCGTCCCCGGTGATTTCCACCGCTTCTATCCGGTCAAGTCCGGCGAATTGTGTCTCCATCGCGGTTTTAAGGCTGAATTCCACGTCCTCAGGCGATACCTCCGAGCCGTCGTGGAATTTGACCCCCCGCCGCAGGGTAAAGACATAGACCAGTCCGTCCTGTTCAACCGCGTAACTTTCGGCAAGGGCGGGTTCAAGGCCCCCGGAGGTATCGGGCTTTACCAGCCCTTCAAAAACGTTGAACAGTATACTCCGGCCGTCCGCCGTGTTGGATGCGTTCAGGGGGTCCAGGGTAGCGGGCTCGGTGGTGTAGCCGAACCGGATTTCCCCCCCCTCGACACGTTCGCCGCCTGATGCCGGAACACCCCCGCCGTCCGTTTGAGCCGGCCTTCCGGCGGAAGACCGCTTCCCCGAACAAGCCGGCAGGGTAACAGCCGCGGCGATAATAGCCGCCAGAACCCCGATGACGGCGGCGTTCCGTATCCTTCGTTTACGCATAAAATCCTCCCGTAGTATGAAGCCCCCAATATCGCGGCCGGCGCGCGTTCAATTTGCCGGGTCCCGGCGGTTTTCTTCCGCTCAACTATACTGTTTTCCGATCCCTTCGCCAATATAATGAAAGGCAATGACCGTCAGCATGATCATGAACCCCGGCGCCAGGGCGCACCAGGGAGCGGCGAACAGGAAGTTCCGCGATTCCGAGAGCATACGCCCCCAACTGGGGATGGGGGGCTGTATCCCCAGGCCCAGGTAGCTCATGGTGGCTTCCGCTAAGATGGCGTTGGAAAGTCCCAGCACCGTGGAAGCCAGAAGGGAAGGGACCGTGTTCGGCAGGATATGGACGAAGATGATCCTGAGATGGGACGCCCCCATGACCTCCACTGCCTTGATAAAGTCCCGGTCCTTGTACCGGAGCGTCTCACTTCTCATGATGCGCACATAACCGGGGATAAAGAGGACGAACAGGGCGATGATGAGGGTGAAAGGGCTGTTTTCCATGACGGACACCATTACCAGGGCAAGAAGCAGGCCGGGAAAGGAACTGAGGGCGTCTACGAGGCGCATGACGAGTTCCGCCCACAGACCGCCCGCGTAACCGGCGGCGAGGCCCAAAACCGAACCGGTGACGGCGCTGCCCAGGACCGTACACAGGGACACGAGGAGGGTGTAGCGGCCGCCTATCATGACGCGGGAGAAGATGTCCCGGCCGAAATTGTCGGTCCCCATGAGGTGCCCTGCGCCGGGCGGGGTAAAGCGGCCTGCCGGGTCCATGTCGTTGTATCCGTAGGGGGTATAGACCAGGCTGATCAGGGCCATGCCCGCCACAAGGGCCGCCAGGACAAGACCCGCCAGGAATTCCGGGCTTCGCTTCACCGGCGGCCTCACCGTACCTGTATCCTTGAATCTCTGATTCCTGAATCTCCGATTCTTGAATCGCTGATTCTTGAATCGTCGATTCTGGGATCTATGATCCGGATTGCAATGTCCGCCAGGGTATTGGCCAGTACCACCACAACCGCGATATAGACTACCAGGACCTGGGCCATGCTGAAATCCCTGGACGTGATGGAAGCGATGAGGAGCCGCCCTATGCCCGGTATGGTGAAAACCTGCTCGATGACAATGCTGCCCGAAAATACGTCGGCGGTGATCATGCCCATAAGGGTGACCGCCGGAATTGCCGCGTTTTTCAGCACATGGCGGTACAGGACCCGGCCCCGGCTGTTTCCCTTGCTGTAAGCGGTACGCACATAATCGGAACCGAGCTGCCGGAAGACGGACCCCCGCAGGAACTTTACCACAATGGCGGCGTTCGGCATCGCTATGGCCAGGGCCGGAAAGACGAGATAGGCCAAAAATCCGCCCAAATCCTGCCGGTAAGACACATACGCGCCGGGGACGAAAAATTTCAGGACAACCCCGAAGATCCATATCAAAAGAACACCCAGAAAAAAACCCGGAAAGGAAATCATGACGGTGGTTATCGTATGTATCGCCCGGTCGGGGAGCGAATTTTCCCTGCCCGCCGGCAGAAGGGCGGTGGGGATCGCCAGCAGAAAAATAAAAACCATGGAGAGGACGGCCAGGGAAAGGGTTACCGGCAGCCGTTCCAGGATCATGCCGGCTATGGGTTCCCCCCGGAAACGCGCCGAGTTCCCCAGGTTGCCGGTGAAAAACCTGCCCAGCCAGAGGCCGTACTGTACCGGGAGGCCCTTGTCCAGGTTCATTTCGGCGCGGAGGGCTTCCAACTGGGCCTCGGTCGCTTCTATCCCCAGCATAACGGCGGCGGGATCGCCGGGTATGATATGAAAGGCCGCAAAAGTAATCACGGATACCAAAAACAGGGTCGGCAGGGTTATCAGAAGCCGTCTTACCACAAATTTCATTCATTATTTATGCGCATATTTTCGGTAAAATGACAATACGGAGGCTTTCCCGAAATTTTAAGGTTGGGAAACCGCCATGGATAATGACTGCCGAAATTTAGGATAATCAGGCGACCGTATAAAACCTCGATTTTATTTGATACAATACCTGATAATAAGAATACCGGCAGAAACATACAGGAGCATAAAGGAGGTCTCTTACAATGAATATCAGAATGGATAAGCTCATAAAATCAATTACCACCGCTCTGGATATTGTAGAGGGCGAACTGTTGGGGGCCAGCACTCACCACGGTAAACGGATCGCTTCCCTTTCCGCCGCCATGGGGCGGTATTTGGGGATGAATGACGCCGCCGTGATGGGGCTTACTACCTGCGCCTTATTTCATGATAACGCGCTTACGGAATACATCTTTTCCGAGCGCCAGGATGGAATACACGACCCGGCCATGAAGCTGCATTGTAAGATAGGTCAGAACAATGTGGATACCCTGGAAATTCATGCCAATATTCACGGCTTTGTCCTGTATCATCATGAGCGGGCGGACGGCGCAGGTCCGTACAAAAAAAAGGTCGGCCAATATCCCATGGGGGCCGAGATCATCCACATCGCGGACTCCATCGATGTGGCAAACCATCTGCAAAGGTTCCCCGCGTCACGGCTTCCGGAAATTCGGGAGTATATCGTGGGGAATACCGGTCTGGACTATACCAGGCGCGCCGCCGATGCAATGCTGAATGTTCTGGACGAGGAGATGTTGTTTTCCCTTCGGGATGATCATATCATGGAAACCGCCGAGCGATTCATGCCGCCCTGGACCGTGGACATAGAAAAGGGGGTTATCCTGAACCTTGCCGGGTTTATCTCCCGGATCATTGATTACAAATCCGTGTTTACCCGGCGCCATTCCACCCAGATCGCCAATAAAGCCTGGCTTATGGGAGGCTATTACGGGTACGATTCAATCCTGCGGACCAAAGTTTACCTGGCCGCGTCCTTTCACGACATAGGCAAGCTCGCGACGCCGGTGATGATCCTGGAAAAACCGGGCAAGCTGACGGATGCGGAATTCCGTATCATCCAGGATCATGCCCGTTTCACCTATGAACTGCTAAAAGACATCAACGGGTTTGAGGAGATATGCGACTGGGCTTCCAACCACCACGAAAAGCTGGACGGTACGGGTTATTCTTTTGGGAAAAAGGCGGACGAACTGGACTTTAACTCCCGCCTTATCGCCTGCCTTGACGTATATCAGGCGGTAAGCGAGGAACGGCCCTACCATCCCCCGCGGGATCACGCCGCCACCATGGAGATTCTTTACCGTATGGGCGATCAGGGGGCCCTGGATTCCGCGATTATTAAGGATCTGAACGAAGTCCTGGCGGAATATTCCGGCAAAGACATACTGCCCCCGGTAAAAACATGGTGAACGGGCTTCCGCCGGCAGGGGATCACCCTTTTCGCAGCACAAAAACAGCCGCTTTCTTCCCGGAAAGCAAAACCGGAATGGCGTCCCGAATTTCGAATTTCCCTGTCCGGGCCGCCCCGTCCGCCAACTCCTTTTGCCGGGCGGTCAACACGACCGCGGTCCCGCCGGGTTTCAGGAGCCCTGCGGATATTTCCATAATGTCCGCGTAGAACCGCTCCATGGGGACCGTACCCGCTGCCGGGCCGCCGGCGCCTGAGTACAGGCCCCAGGGCGGGTCGGTGATGATCGCGTCCAGGCTTTCCGGCGGCAGCAGGGAGGGAAGCTCGTACACATCCGCCCGCCGGAACTCGCAGCGGCCGCCCCCGTTCCCGGCCAGTTTCTTCCGGGCATAATCGACGGCTTTGCGGTCCCTGTCGGATGCGTAGAACCGGGCGCCGGGAAAACGCTTGATCCATTCCGCCGGGATAGCGCCGTAACCGCAGAATGGGTCCGCCGCAACGTCCCCCGGTTTCGGCCCGGAGAGCCGGCACAGCAGGTACGCCAGGGGCGGCGGCAGTTCTCCGGGATGGAGGGTTTTTTCGAAGGAGCCGCGCCGGGTAAGGCGCTTCATGAACACGGAGAACCCCTCCCTCCGGCTGAGGAACCAGAACTCCGTATCCGGCCGGCTCCGGTCAGGAACCAGGCCCGACCGGGCGGCAATGTACCGCTCCGTATCCCGCCTGACCCCTTCGTCCACCGCGGCCGGGGTATTCTCCCGCGAGCAGACGATCCTGAAGGACCGTATCTTCTTCGTGTTTTCCGCGATGACCGGATGGGGCCCGGAGCGGCAGGCCGCGCGCATGTGGGCTTCCAGGGCGGTTTCCGCCGAGGGACTTTCAATGACGCCGATGACCGCGAAGACATTGTTGAAGCAGAAGAAATTCAATTTATCATAGGTGCATTGGGTTTTGAACAGCACGGCCCCGTCCAGGAGTTTTTCAATGGTTACATCCGGGAGCCGTTCCCGGACTATGGCCTCAACGGTTTTCTGCATACCGGGCACGAAGGAAGCATAGTAACGGTTAGAAGCCACGGTAACAGGCGCTCCCGGAAACGGCGATCATGGTTCATCCTTCCCCGTTCCCGGCGTGAGTGTCAACGGGTTTTTCGTCATTACCGGGCATGAATATGGCAAATTTCCGGCGGATATGGCCGGCCTATTCACTAATCCGCCTTTTTCAATTATGATACGGGTATGCCTGTAAAGCAGTTCACCGTTCTGGATCTCATCGATATGGATCTTAAGGAACACAATTCCCTCAACCTCCACTGTATAGGGGGGCGTAAGGGCCTGACCAGAAAGATCGATATTCCGGACCTGAACCGGCCGGGACTGGCGTTATCCGGGTTTTACGAGTCCTTTGCGTCCCAGCGCATACAGCTTTTCGGCCGGGGGGAGGTCGCGTATCTCCGGAAACTCACCGATGAGGGAAACCTCGAAACCGTCAAGCAGATGTTTACCTACCCCATCCCCTGCTGTATTTTCACCCATAACCTGACGCCCGCCAGGGAATTTTTTGAGGAAGCCGAAAACGCCCAGTGCCCCATACTCCAGACCGATCTGGGGACGGCGGAATTTTCTTCACGGATCATGCGCATCCTTTCGGACATCTTTGCGCCCCAAAAGAGCATACACGGGGTGCTGGTGGAGGTATACGGCGTGGGAATTCTCATTCTGGGGGATTCCGGCGTCGGAAAAAGCGAGAACGCCCTGGAACTCATAGAGCGGGGCCACCGGCTTGTGGCGGACGATGTGGTGGAAATACGGTGCGTCAACGGCAATATCCTTATGGGCGCCGGGGCTAATAAGATCATAGGCCACCACATGGAAATACGGGGGTTGGGCATAGTCAATGTGACCCATCTGTTCGGGGTCGGGGCCATCAGGGACCGGAAGCAGATACAGCTTGTGGTGGTTCTGGAAGAATGGGATTCCAAGAAGAGCTATGACCGCCTGGGGATGGAGGAAAAGGTCATGGAAATCCTGGGAGTCAGCATCCCCAAACTGGAGGTTCCCGTAAAGCCGGGGAGGAACATCCCCATCATCATAGAAACCGCGGCCATGAACGAACGGCTTAAAAAGATGGGGTACAATTCGGCCAGGGAATTCAACCGGAATGTCCTTAAATGGATCGAAAGCGATACTGCCCGTTCGGTCTATTTTGGGCAGGAAGATATAATCTGATGTACTAATTTTTCAACCGTAGATGCATATTCGGAAGTACGCAATTCATTGTGTTACGGCAGATTATGCAGTATCCGGTATATGTGTACTTACTTGTGAAAAAAATTAGTAATTTCAGAACAAAATGACAAGGGATCCGTTATGATAGAACGAATAGTTACCGTACAAAACCGCGCGGGCTTGCACGCCCGTCCGTCCGCATTTCTGGTACAGTCCGTCAGGAATTTTCAGTGCAACATATACCTTGAAAAAGACGGCGACCGGGTTAACGGCAAGTCCATCATGGGTGTCATAACCCTGGGGGCGGCTTACGGCACGGAAATAAAGATCGTCACGGAGGGCCCGGACGAGCAGACGGCAGCGGACGCTCTGGTAAAACTATTCAATTCCAAATTTGAAGAGGAGCAAGGTTAAGGCCCGTACGGAAATAATACGGCCAAAAAGCCGCGTTGTTTCCCCGAGGGTCCTTTCCGGAACCGGAAAACCGTGAAAGGCGTCAGAATACATCCGAAATATTTTTTTATCAGCGTCAGGGGGCTTATGCTCATCTACCTCCTGCTCTGTATTCTGTCGATTCTGTTTTCCCGCAGCTTTTTGTATGACCTCCTGCGGGACGGTTCCTCGCCGGGGCCCCTGTCCGTCATTGTTCTCTTCACCATACCTCTGGCGCTCCTCATCTTTCTGGCCGCGTCGGTTGTCAATCTGATTCGGGACTATGCCGCCCGCAGGGCCGGGAGTAAGTTCCAGACCCGCCTCTTTGCGTATTTTATCGCTACCGTCATCTTTGCCTCCGTGCCGGTAACGGTCATCACAACCCAATCCCTGTACGAACTTCTTCAATTCTGGCACACCCTCCGGGTTGAACAGGCCCTGACGGACGCGCAACGTTTCGCCATGGACGCCTATTCCCTTCGCCTGGAACAGTTCGAAAGGCGGATAGGGACCATGAATTTCGATCATGCCATGAACCTGGCGCTGTCCTTTATGGAAACCCAGGGGGAGGAAAATACCCCCGCGGCCACGGTCCTGGCGCAGACGGCGGAAAGCCTGTCTTTTTGGGGAATAACCGGCGTACAGGATTTCCGGCCCGACGAGACCGGCGACTGGACTGACCGGGGCTTTGTAGGTGACCGCCGCCGGGAACTCAGGACCCCGCCGGGAACCCTGCGGGGTTTCGCTTCCAGGGAAATACCTCGGGACATAGACACGGTGCGGTACATACTCAGGCCCGGGCCGGATCTTATCCGGGTGGTAAGCTGCGACCTGGGAGACGGGTTTGACACGGCGGTAGAAACCATAGAAAGCGAGAAAGCCAAATTCGCGCTTCTTGATTCCCTAAGCATCAACCTCCGGACCCTTCTGGTGTTCTTTTACGGGGTCTTCTTCCTTCCCACCCTGCTCATGACGGCGATCATCGCCATCTCCTTTACACGGCGGGTATCCCAGCCCCTGGTGGAACTTACCGAAGCGACCCGGAGGGTGGCGGAAGGAGATTTCTCCGGACAGATACTGACCCGGCCCGGGGATGAACTGGGGCTTCTTATCCGGTCCTTCAACGCCATGGTCCGGGACCTGGACAAGACCCGGAGTTCCCTGATCCGGGCGGAGAAGATCTCCATCTGGCAGAGCATGGCCCAGCAGCTTGCCCATGAGATCAAGAACCCCCTGACGCCCATCAAACTTTCCGCGGAACGGGTGCTCAGGCGTTGGCAGAACAAGCCGGACCGCATCGGGGAAATTGTGGAAAGCTCCATGCTGGCAATCATCCAGGAAGTCGAGGGCCTTTCCACCCTGCTTACGGAATTCCGCACCCTCTCCCGGCCCATAGAGCCGGCCCAGACCCGGACCCCCCTGCGGGAAGCCGTGGAGGAGGCGCTTGTTCCGTACCGCAGTTCCTATCCCGACGTGATTTTTGACACCCAATATATCCAAAGCGACATTTCGGTTAAAATGGACAAACGCCATATCAACCAGGTACTGGCCAACCTCATCATCAACGGAATTGACGCCATGAACGGGGCGGGTCAAATAGAAATCAGGACCGACCTTGTCAAAAAGCGGGAGAGCCGTTATTGTAGACTGAGCGTTCGGGATTCCGGTAAGGGGATCGTTAAGGAAGACCGTGACCGGGTGTTTACTCCCTATTTTACCACGAAAGAGTCCGGGACCGGTCTGGGGCTTCCCATTGTGGAACGGATCGTCAATGATCATGGCGGTACGATTTGGTTTAACTCGGCGGAAGGAGTGGGAACCACCTTTTTCATTGATTTCCCTCAAGACAACGCTGTCGCCGGTTCCTGAGTCGGCCATTCAAACCGGGTTTTTGAAGAGGGGACAAAACCATGACCAGAATTCTTATCATTGATGATGAACCGGGTATACGACGGGCCCTCGCTTCTATTCTTGAGGATGAAAACTACCAGGTCTTTACCGCCGAAGACGCCCTTATAGGCATAGAAATCCTTGAAAAAGAGCGGATAAACCTGATCTTCCTTGACGTGCTCCTTCCCAACCTGGGCGGGATGGAAGCCCTGGAACGGATACGGAAAGAGCGGCCCGGCATAGAGGTGGTGGTCATATCCGGCCACGCCAACGTGGACATGGCGGTACGGGCGGTCAAACTTGGGGCCTTCGATTTTCTGGAAAAGCCCCTGTCTCTGGATAAGGTACTGACGGTCTGCCGCAACGCCCTGACCATACAAAAACTCAGAGAAGAGAACCTGGGGCTAAAAAAAAACACCCTGAAAAAAGATGAAATTATAGGGAAAAGCCCGGCCATAGAAAACGTCCGGGAACTGATACGCCAGGCAGCTGCCTCCGATGCTCGCATCCTTATCACCGGGGAAAACGGCACCGGCAAGGAACTGGCGGCCAGGGCCATACACCGGCTTTCCGACAGGGCCGCCGGGCCTTTTGTGGAGGTAAACTGCGCGGCCATTCCCGATACCCTTATAGAAAGCGAACTCTTCGGTCACGAGAAGGGGGCCTTTACCGACGCGGGTTCCCGCCGCCGGGGGCGCTTCGAGATGGCGGCCGGCGGTACCATCTTTCTGGACGAGATCGGGGACATGAGCCTTTCCGCCCAGGCCAAGGTGCTCAGGGTGATTCAGGAAGGAAAACTGGAACGGGTGGGCGGCGAGAAGACCATTGACATAGATGTCCGCATCGTGGCCGCCACCAATAAAGATCTGGAAGAGGAGTGTAAACAGGGCAGATTCAGACAGGATCTCTTCTTCCGTCTCAACGTCATTCCCATCAAACTTCCGCCCTTGCGGGAACGGGAAGAGGACATTCCGCTCCTCCTTCTTCACTTTCTAAAGGAGATGAACGCCAGCCATATAAAGCTGGACGACGGCGCCATCGGGTTCCTCATGTCCCGGAGTTGGCCGGGGAATGTCCGGGAGGTCAAGAATCTGGCGGAACGTATCGTGGTCATGTACAGCGGCGACCGAATTGAAGCCGGAGTTCTGCAAAACCTGGTTCAAAAAAAACCGGGATTCAATGAAAATTTTCCGTCTTCCGGGGATCCGGAAGACGTGAAAATTCAAGAATTCGGAACTATACTGAATTTGGGTTATACGGAAGCAAAAAATTCCTTTGAAAAAGCCTATCTGGAATTTCAACTTGCGCGGAATGGCGGCATCATATCGCGGACTGCGGAAGCTATTGGAATATATCCGAGTAATCTGCACGCAAAAGTGAAAAAATATAATATAAGGATCGGGAGATGAAAGAGCTTACCAAACGCCAACGGGAGGTGCTGTCCTTCATCAAAAAATGCATCAACGACCACTATCCGCCTACGGTAAGGGAAGTAGCGGACCATTTTGACATATCGGTCAAGGGCGCGTATGATCACCTTGCGGCTCTGAAAAAAAAAGGCTGTATACGGAAGGGCAGAGGTCCCCGTACCATAGAACTCGTCAGGGCGCAGGATGAGGAGGATCTTCGGGACTTCGTGGAAATTCCCATCCTGGGATCCGTGGCCGCCGGGATTCCCATCAATGTGGAATCCTACTGGGAAGGGACCATCCCGGTTCAGCGTTCCGTGATTAAGGGAAGCGATAACTACTATGCGGTACGGGTGCGGGGAGATTCCATGATTGGGGCGGGTATTATGGAGGGGGACATAGCCGTCATCAGACAGACGACCATAGTCGAAAACGGCGAG
>JAIRSL010000281.1 GCA_031255475.1 Treponema sp. | reverse complement strand
AAACCAACTCCCGATAAAAGGCTTAGAAACAGAACCGTTTTCTTCATAACAAAACTCCTTGTCGTTTTTCTGAAAAATAGAACTTGTTCCAAATCCAACCGGGTTTTGAAACACGCTCGTTTATCAAACCCAACGGGTTTAATCCAAATTAAAATGATGTGTACAACATTCCCGTATCAGCTCGTTGTCATGGGTAATAATAAAAATCGTTTTGCCGCTTTCCGCCATTTCACGGAAATGTCATGACACCGTTAAGAGCCCCGCTCCGGCAAGGCCGCTTGTAGGTTCGTCGAAAATACAAATGTCCCGGCCTGAGAATATTCCGCAGGCCAGGGAAAGACGCAGTTTCTGCCCTCCCGAAAGCGTTGCCGGATGACTGTCCCGGTATTCGTACAGCCCAAGCCCTTTTAGAATAACCCTCGCCGCCTCAAGCCGTTCCGGGTCCCGCGGCGAGAGGAGCAGAATTTCTTCGGTAACACTATGGGTAATAAATTGGCTGTTGGTATTATTGGCGCTATACCAAACCGCCGCGGCCCGCTTCCTCCGGTTTGCCGCTTTCTCCCGCAGCAACACCATGCCGCCGCTTTCCCCGGCAAGGCCGCAGAGTATCTTTCCCAGGCTTGTTTTTCCAACCCCGTTCCTCCCCGTAATAGCGGTGATCATGCCGGGGAACGCGCGGAGGGAAATTCCTGAAAGAATGGTTTTGTTTTTTATCCGGTACGATATGTCCCTGGCCTCTATTGACAGCGTCTCACCAGGCTTTTTTATCACTCCCGCCGGGGAGGGAAGATGGGGAAGGCTAATTCGTTCCGGTGAACGAAGTCCCTTTGCCCGGCATTGTTCTATGGACATTTTTTTGAGCTCCGCGGGGTGGTGCTCCACGGCAAGGCAGCCGTGTTCCAGGTACACGACGCGGTCAGCTATGTCCATGAGATAGGACAAGCGGTGTTCGGCAATGACAAGAGTGTTGCCCTGTTTTTTCAAATCCGCAAAAATTTCCGCAAGGCGTAACGATGCTTTTTCATCAAGGTTGGCCGAAGGTTCGTCAAAAATATAAATCGCCGGTGACACGGATCGTACCGAGGCGATGGCGGCCTGCTGCATCATCCCCGACGAGAGAACATCAAGCGGCGTATGGCGAAGGTACTCAAGATTCATATCCCGAATTACATCATCGGTACGCCGGCGGATTTCCGCCAGGGGGAAGCCTAGATTTTCGCAGGCAAACGCGACTTCGTCGGCCAGTTCCCCGGAGAAAAACTGAGACTGGGGATCCTGGAAAACGTTCCCTATAATACGCGCCCGTTCCCAGGATGCCATACCGCATAAGGGTTTCCCATCAATTAAAACACTTCCGGTTAAAGTTCCTCCGTAATACGACGGGGCCAGGCCGTTGATTACTCTGGTTAAGGTGGTTTTTCCGTTTCCCGAACGGCCTGTCAGAACCACACATTCCCCGGTTTCAATACGCAGGTTGATGTCCCGGAGAATCGGTTCACGCGCCGTCCCATCATCGTGGATAACATCGGAAGCATAGGAAAAACAAACCCCCCGCAGTTCAATCATCCGATACCCCAATACAGCAGGAAAAACAGTGTCCCTGCGCCGGCAAGAGTTATGCAAAGATAATCGCCGCCCTTCATCTTCTGTTCGTAATAGCTCTCCCGTTTGATCGGCGCCTCAATGCCCCGCGATACGGCCGAAACGGAAAGCTGATCGGCTATTTGCAGGCATCGTAAAAGCAGGGGAATCAGGATATATTCAAAGGTTGCCAAAGGATGACGCGCTATATTTCCCGTCTCAAGCAGTCCCCGGTTACGCAGGGATTCTCTCAAGCTCCGCAGCGCCGTTTTCATGGTTGGAAAAAAACGAAAGATGACCAAGGCCCCCAGGATGACGGATGAAGGCGCCCGGAGCCGGGAAAGAAAGGCGATAAGGTTTCCCGGCGGGCTTGTTATGAGATCCCAGGAAACGATAAAGACCGGGGTCAGCCACCAAAAAGTATAGATATAAAATTCGGGTATAAATTTTATATGAACATGATAGCGGATATTCAAAAACAAAAAGACGCTCAAAAGGCCGTAAAAGATAAGCCATCTTATGAGTTGCTTCCAGGCCCGCTGACAACAAAGGAAGCCCAGCGCCATAATGGTCAGGATCCAGGTGCGGTTAATATCGGCGGCAAGAGAAACACCGGGAATGGCGCAGAAAAGGACAAAGACTTTAACCGCTGTGTGAAAGCTATGGGTATTCACGGCGGCGCTTTCCGTTCCGTGTGCGCCGGGCCTCTCTCCGGCAAAACACATCTATAATACCCCCGCTTTGGCAAAATGCTTTTTCATAAGGGCTCCGGCCAAAAGACAGCCCAGTGCGGCGCAGACGAGGTTAATCAGAACTATCGCCAGAATCCAAAGAGGCCGGGAATAGTAACCCACATAGCTTTCTATATAGTCCCGCGGCATGCCACTTGCCAGGACGTTCTTTTCAAAATCTTCCCAAAAAAACCAGAGGGGTAACAGATTAATCCCTGTATAGAGAACGCCCTGCAGCATCCATGCCGCGCTTATTTTCCGGCAGCTTTGATACGAACCTTCTTTCCAGAGGACGATTTCACAGAGGGCCCCCACGATAACCATGTAGGGGAGCAGAAACCAGTCGCCCATGATGAGGTACATCAGCCCCACCAGCGTCAGGTAGATAAACGTAACAAAATGTTTCGCCACCCGGCGTAGCATCAGCATATACACCGGGGCGCATACAAAGCAGATGATCCCGATAGTCATCGTCATACTGACAAAGTGATTGAGCATACAGACCGCGTTAATGACAAGCTGTATGACGATAAGCAAGACGCTTAGGATAACCGTGGTTACCACGTCTTTAACGGTAAACCTATTCATGCTCTTCTCCTTTTGCGGCGGACACTCGCCAGTTTTTCGCCTTTTTCTGTTCCTCGTACATCCGCGCGTACCAGCCGCCGTTTCGCAGAAGTTCCGTGTGGCTGCCGGACTCGGCAATGCGCCCCCGATCTAAAACAAGAATATTATCCGCCCCGACGATTGTACCCAGCCGGTGGGCGATGACGATTACCGTCTTGTCCTTCATCAAAATATCAAAGGCGCGGTTTATTTCCGCCTCGTTATCCGCGTCAAGGCTGGAGGTAGTCTCGTCCAGCAGTACGATGGGAGCGTCCTTGACCAGCGCCCGGGCAATGGAGATACGCTGCCTCTCCCCGCCGGAAAGGGTAGAGCCCCCTTCACCGATCATCGTGTCGTAGCCTTCCGGCATGGCCATGATAAAATTATGACAGCACGAGGCCTTTGCCGCGGCTTCCGCCTCTTCCCGGGAAGCGCCGGGTTTCCCCACCCGGATGTTATTCAACACCGTGTCGTTCAGCAGATACACATCCTGAAACACCACCGCCATCCGTTCCGTAAGACCGTCGGGGGCGATGGTCCGTATGTCCTCCCCGCCTATCCTGATACAACCCTCCGTAACATCCCAGAACCGGGATATAAGGCTGGTGATGGTGGTCTTTCCAGAACCGGAGGGGCCCACCAGAGCGGTGGTGGTTCCCGGCCTGGCGGTAAAGGAAATGTGCTGTAACACCTCCACGTCTTCCGTATACCGAAAGGACACATCCTCAAATGAAACACCGTAGCCGGAAAAATCCGCCTTTTCCTTTTGAAAGGGAAATGGTTTTTCAGCCGCGAGGGCGAGGATGTTGAGAGAAGCCCGGTCAAGAAAATTCATCAGGGGGTAGAGGCTGCCCAGGGAGCTCATCATCACCGAAAGGGAAATGGCGATCATCACGATGATGATAAAGGTAACGGAATCCAGTAACCCATTTACCATGGCGGCGCTTCCCGTGATAAGTGTTAAGGGAATGATGCAGGAAGTAACAACGGAAAAACTCACCGACCAGGGCATTACGGAAAGTTCCATTTTGATGGATTCTTTTTTCAAATCTTTGAAGCTCTTGTCCAGCCCGTCGAATTTTTCTCCTGTAAGATTATACAGTTTGAAGGTTTTGATTCCGTTGATGTATTCCACCACCCGTGAGACCACCTCCTGAACAGACGAGCGGAGCGTTATCGCCCGTTCCGCCGAGACCTTTCCTGCCCGGGAAAGCAGAGGCAGCGCGGCGGCTGTCAAAACAAATACCCCCAGGCCGAATCGCCACTCTATGCCGAAGGCGAAAATCAGGGCCAGGACGGTAAAGAAGACGGTTTTGCAGAGCAGGGAAAAGCTGTGGGTTAAGGCCGTTTCAAAGTCCGCAATATCCGTGGTCAGGGCGGCGCTTAGTTTTCCGATGCTGTTTTTGTTAAAATATCCAAGGTTGAGTCCCCTGATATGATCCCCCAGACGCAGCCTGAGGGCGGTGGTAATATCGCTGCCCCGGTACTGAATCTCCGCATAGCCTACAGCGCCCAGTACGGCCCGCAGAACGAACATAGTTAAAAGGGAAACAAAATAAACGCCAAGTTTTCTTCCGGTAAAATCTTCCCTCAAAAGGTCAATAATGGTATTCACCATGACGGCAAACATACCCATGTGCAGCAGGGAGTCCAGCAGCGAAAGAAAAACCGGAAGCATAAGTTTGCGTCCGTCCATTCCGGTAATACGTGCGGCGCGGCGTAACATTCCTATCATAAAACGGCCTCCTCTTTTGTCCGCCCGTAGGCTTCCCACATACGGTAATAGAGCCCTTGCCGTTCCAGAAGTTCCCTGTGGGTTCCGGACTCCGCTATTTC
>JAIRSL010000238.1 GCA_031255475.1 Treponema sp. | reverse complement strand
TGGCTCACCATCCTGAAACGCCGGGAGGGTTACCGGGCGGCGTTTGACGGCATGGATCCGGAACGTATGGCCCGGTATGGGGAAAAGGACATTACGCGGCTTATGGGGGACGCCCGTATCATCAGGAACCGGCGGAAAATCGAGTCCGCCATAGGAAACGCCCGGGCTTACCTTAAAATGATGGAAGGGCCGGTCTCCTTTTCCAAATGGCTCTGGGATTGGGTGGACGGGGAACCGGTGATCAATCATTTTAAGGTTTTGACGGAAATTCCCGCCTCAACGGAACTTTCCGAAGGTATTTCCAAGGAACTGAAAAAACGGGGATTCTCTTTTGTGGGGCCCACCATCGTGTACGCCTTCCTCCAGGCCGCCGGACTGGTGAACGATCACTTGGTCGGCTGTTTCCGGCATCCTGATCACGCTTCGCGGTAAAACCGCCCTTTCCCGATGGCAGATCCCCGCATACGGTTCCCGCTCTTCCGGCGCGGCATGGTCGAAGGCCCGGTATTGCCCCCAAACCATAACGGCGGGCCTGTTATCCGGCCGGCCCCGCATTCCCGTCATGCCGGTATTCTCTGGGTACCCGCTTATTAATGCCGCAGGTTATCTCATACGATATGGTCCCCAGCCGGGCCGCCAGATCGGCGGCGCTTGGAGCGCCTCCTCCGAAAATCGTTACCGGCTCCCAGCGCTGGATGTCCGTGTCCGGTCCCAGATCCGCCATACACTGGTCCATACAGATACGCCCCGCCAGGGGGTACATGCCGCCCCGGATACGGACCGACAAGTTTCCGCTTAACCGCCGGGGCAGCCCGTCGCCGTAACCCACCGGAAGGGTGGCTATCACGGTATCCCGGGGCGCGGTCCAGGTTCTGCCGTAAGAAACCGTCTCCCCGGCCTTGACCCGTTTGATAAACGAGATCCGGGTGACCAGTTCCATCACCGGTTCCACCTCCGGCGTCTTTCCCGGCGCTCCGTACCCGTAAAGCAGGATACCCGGCCGGACCATATCAAGCCGGGCTTCTTTGTGGAAGATAACCGCCCCTGAATTGGCAGCGTGGAGGAGTCCCGGATCTATGCCGGCCCGGCGTATCCCGCCGACGGCGGCCCGGAACCGGGCAAGCTGTTCCCCGGTATAGCCCAGATCCGCCTCAGCCGGGGAGTCCGCCACAGCCAGGTGGGTGGCTGTCCCCGCAAGCTCCAGGGACGGGTGAGCGGCAATAAAGGCGGCAAGTTCCGCCGCGGCTTCAGGAGGACACCCCACCCGGCCCATGCCGGTATCAACCTTAAGGTGTACCGAAAGCCGCTTCCCCGCCTGCCCGGCGGCCCGGCCGGCCGCCTCCGCATATTCCCTGTCGCCGATAAGGGGGCTGAGATCGCCGGCGGCAACGGCGGGAAGTTCATCGGGCAGGGGGATGGACAACAACAACACAGGGGCCTTAATGCCCGCTTCCCTAAGCTCGATCCCCTCGTCCACGGTAGCCACCGCCAAATACCGGACCCCCGCTTCCAGGGCCGTCAGGGCAACGGGAACCGCCCCGTGGCCGTAGGCATCGGCCTTTACAGGCATACAGATCAGCGGTTCCGGCCCGATTTTTGCCCGTATCGCCGCTATGTTCCGACTTAACCGGTCAAGATGGATGACCGCTTTGGTTGACCGCATGAAGGTATTGTATGGCATTACAACGCGGCCGGCAATACGTTCCGCGCCATTATAGGACGCCGGCCCGTACCGTTCCTGCAAATTGGAATGATAAATCAGAGAAGAACCAAGGAGCGTTATTTATGAAGAAAAAAATGATTTTAGCGGGAATTATCGGCATGTCGGCGGCAGCCGCCCGTATCGTGACGGCTTGTGACAACGGGGCCGACATTGGTTATCACTAATACGTCTACGGGAGCGTATATTTCCGCTACCTTGTAAAGGCTAAACGGAGAAATACGGTCTGCAGATTATGCGGATTGTCACAGATTATGAATACTTTTGATACGAAAAATCTGCGTTAATCTGTATAATCTGCGGACTTTATTGGAATGTATTTTAGTCATTTAGTGTTTACAAGGCATTAGTGGGAACTCGTTTGCGATACGATCCCCTGGTGTCATTTTTTCGGGTCAGACGAAACATCTGACATGGAATAGAGATGCGATATACGATGGAGCGAACGTCATCTCTCGGTCCTACTGAATTTCTTAAAAATTTACAAAATCTTTAGCCCGCGCGTGGCTGCCCTGTGCTAAACCGGCTTACTCCCCGTTGTCGAACACGATTTTCCCCAAATCCGAGACCCCGGGGGCTATGCCGGCGCGGTATTTCTCCAGGGCCGCTTTTTCCCGGTCCAGTTCCCCAAAGGCGTAAACCGGCTTTCCCGTTTCGTCCAGGGAGACATCGGGGTTGGCGTAGGCGCCGAATTCCTTGATAACCCGGTCCTGGGCGGCGGCAAGGTTTTGGGGCCGGCATTCTGCGGCCTGGGGGACGATTTCCTGGGGCCTAACTGACTGGGGAGCGCCCCAGATGCGGCCGAAACCGCTTTTCCTAAAGTTTTCCATCCTGACCTCTTCGTTATCCCGCTTGTTCAGGACAAAACGGAGGCCCGGAATGAGCCAGAAAAGCAGGGAGAAGATCAGGGGGACAAAGCCCATAGCCATGATGATGACGGGAAGGGGGGCGGCGGTAACCTGGGAGAGGAGCATGTAAAGAAACCCGTACAGGAAAGAACTGGCGTTGAATTCCGCCTGGTTAAGGATGGCCCCGGTATTCAGGGCGTTATAAAGGAAATAAGAGCCAAAGACGAGATTTACGGCGTTGATCAGGCTGATCCAGACGTTCAGTTTCTTTTCGTTGGTCGAAAATGATTTAAGCCGCTTAATGGGGCCGGATAATCCGGGGAAGGAACGGTTTTGGGTGTCCGCCCTCAGCAGAAGTTCGTCAAAGCGGTAAACCACCGTCCCGTCTTCCGTGGCTTCGGGAAGCCCCCCGAATTCGGCGCAATAGGCGGTGACGCGGCTTTCCGCCTTGTCCGGGGGAAGCCCCGTCAGGGACATCAGTTCGGGCAGGGAGATAACCCCGTGGTTTGCCTGGATATAGGCGATAACCGCCTGTTTTTCCCGGACCGGCCAATCCGCATTGGGGTCCCCGTCCCCGAAGACAAAGGAAAAAATCGCCTTGTACAGCGGGCGGCTTTTGGGGCGGGCGGAAAAAGCGGTTTCCCGTCCCCGGTAATAGGGGGCCGCCGGTTTAAGAAGCTCCGAATAGAACCAAATACGGATTATCAGATTGAAAATTCCGGACGCCAGGTAGAGCCCGCCTATGCCGTCCCCCCGGCGGGAAGACCGGTTATTCGAACTGGAATTTGCCGCAAAGGATAACAGAAGGGCCGCCAGGGCTATGAGCATGAAGAAGATAAAATATCCTATCAGCATCACCATGATCCATACCTTAAAGCCCCAGGAAGCGGCGGTTTTAATCCCGTTTTTGATTTTTTCCCCGGCTTTCCGTAAACCGGCCCGGAATCCCCGGTATTTACTCACAAAACCATGGGGAAAAGAATAGAGGATTTCTCCCGATTCGGTCACTTCCAGCCGGGCGGAATACTCATCGGCGGCAACGGGAACCAGTTCCCGAACAGTCCGGAGGGGAAGGGCGGTTTTGGCGACAATATCCGCTATGGTTGCCCCATTACGCCGCCTGCGAAACGCATCGGTAACTTTCCGATACGCCTCCCGATCACGTACCTGTTCCATCAATAAGTTCCTCCCTAAGCTCATGCAGTACGGCATCCCTTTCAAAATTGTTTTTTTCAAGAATGGAAGCCAATGTTATACTCTTAAAATAGTCGTTAATCAAATCGGTTACATTTTTCCATACGTGGTGACTCAGGCAATAGCCGATCCGGTCACATTCACTCTTCCGTTTATCGCAGGGAGTCAAGTTGAGCTCTTCTCCCGCAGCGTCAAGAATATCCTTAATGGTCAGTTTTTCCAGGGGCCGGGCAAAATAGAACCCTCCGCCGGGACCGCGGACGGAAGAAACAATCCCCGCCTTGCGCAGTTTGAAAAAAATTTGCTCCAAAAAAACCGGCGAAATGTCTTCCTGCTCCGAGAGGCTGCTAATCGAAACGGGACCCCCGTCTTTTCCCCGCAGAGCCATTGCAAGAGACGCCCGGAGCGCGTAACGACCTCGAGTGGTAATCCTCATAGAGAAATACCCCCTTTTACTTAATTTGAAAGTTATTTTACTTCATCTTGGTAAAAAGTAAAAGACGGATGGATAGAGCTTGTTCCAAAAAGATGATTTAGAAAGCGCCGCCGTCCCTAGCGTGACGGTGCCTACCGACAAAATCGTTGATAAAATCAACAATCGTTCCCGCAAGGTTTTAGGCTACCTGACTCCTTACGAAGTTTTTTCGCCGTAAAATTCGCACTTCAAAAAAAATTCCGCGTATCCTTCCGACCGTGGGGGCCGACAAATGCTCCACGATGCCCAGTTCTATCGCCCTGCTTGCAAAAACCGCAGGGTCCACCGGCCATACCCCGCAGGCAACTCCCCGAAGCACAGGGCTATAATCTTCGCCTCCACCTCCCCGGTAACTATCGGCGGAACCGGCGGGGTCTGTCGTACTTTCCGATTCAAAACCCGCTCTATCCCTTCCTGTTCATAGTGTTTGCCGACCCGGTATACCAGGGATACCTGGCAACCGCATTCTTTGGTCATTACTTCCTGTTCCGCCATAGGTCTGCCCGTACCGTTCCCGTCCAGGCACAGCAGAATATTCGCCCGGATAATCTGACGGGTCGGGCGATTCCCTTTTTTGGTTATTTCCCGGAGCCGTTTCCTTTCGGTTTCCGTGAGCCGGACATGATATTTCATCCCCTTCATTTCATTACTCATTCCCTCCCGTATAGGCCGTACAACACGCCGTTTAGTTATTACAAGCTCTTTTCGGTTACTTTTTCGATGTCTCACTGCGCCGACTATACTCTTTCCATCCTTTGATGTACGATTTTTAAGAGAATTTCTGTGGATACGTTATTTGTAAAAAACGGTATACGGATTTTTCTATTCCGGAGAGAAGGTATATTGCCTGTCTTCCCTGTTTGTGCGGTATTTTTTACCAAAGGTAAGCATGAAATTTACCTGTGTCATATTTGATTTAGACGGAACCCTGGTGGACACTCTGGACGATATAGCCCGTTCCATGAATCGGGCTTTGGAAGTCCGCGGGTTTCCGCCGGTCGGACGGGAAGCCTATACCGCCATGGTAGGCTGGGGCATAAAGCGGCTGGCTTCCCTGGCCCTGCCCCCGGAGGCCGGGAAAGATGAAAAAACCGTTGAAACCGTGGCCGCCGATGCCGTCCGGTTCTATGCGGAAGAACCTTTGGTTTATTCCAGGCCCTATGCCGGCATTCAGGAACTCGTACCGGAACTCAGGCGGCGGCGCGTCAAAACCGCGGTCCTCACCAACAAGCCCGATCCCGTGGCGCGGCTTGTCATTGCGGGACTTTTTCCTCCGGGCTCGTTCGATGCCGTTCAGGGGGAAAGCCCCGGCCGCCCTCGCAAGCCCGATCCCACCGCCTTATGGGAACTTCTTATGGAACTGGGCCGCACTCCCCGGGATACCATATTCGCCGGGGACTCAGAGGTTGACATGGAAACCGCCAAAGCCGCCGAATGCCACGCCCTGGGAGTAAGCTGGGGTTTCCGTGGACGGGAAGCCCTGAAAAAAGCCGGCGCCCAGCGTATCATCGACACCCCTTCGGAACTTTTAGACATTATTCAGGAAACCCGGATGTAGCGGAACTTCCGGCAGGGATGGGTGGCGGAGTTTCTCCGGGTTCCCTGCCGCAGGCGGATTTTTAAGGATGAAATGTAAAATTGCCGGGTATGATTTGTTGTCCGCTATATATTTTTTAAATTCCGGGTTATACTAGTTCGGTATATACGACAAAATTCACTCTTTAGGGAGGCGCCATGATCTATAACCCTGAATATGAATGTATGGAAACCGGGGCCAGACAACGGCTTCAGCTTGCCCGGCTTAAAAACCTGGTGGAAAAGCTCTACAACGATGTGCCGTTCTACCGGAAGAAGATGGATGAGATGGAGGTAACGTCCAGGGACATCCACAGCCTTAAGGATATTGACAAGCTGCCTTTTACCACCAAGGAAGATCTGAGGGAGAACTACCCCCACGGTCTATTGGCCTGCCCCAAGGACCGGATAGTGGAGGTCCACATGAGTTCCGGGACCACCGGAAAGCCGGTGGTAGACGAATACACCCGTGACGACATCAACACCTGGCGGGAGGCCATGGCCCGGACCTTGGCGGGCGGCGGCTGTACCAAGGACGACATTGTGCAGAATTGTTACGGCTACGGGCTTTTTACCGGGGGGCCCGGCGCCCATTACGGCGCGCTGACCTTAGGCGCCGAGGTTCTTCCCATGTCCTCCGGGAACACGGCGCGGCAGCTCATGGTGTTACAGGATTTCGGTTCCACCATGCTCACCTGTACCCCTTCCTACGCCCTCTACATGGCGGAAGAAGCCCGGGACGCGGGAATAGACCTCCTCAAGCTGCCAATTGGTAAAGGGTGTTTTGGGGCGGAGCCCTGGAGCGAGAACATGCGGAAGGAAATTGAGGCCCGGTACGGCATGAAAGCCTACGACATTTATGGGCTTACCGAAATCATAGGGCCGGGGGTTTCCTTTGAATGCGAGGCCCAGAACGGCCTCCACATCAACGAGGATCTCTTTTACCCCGAGATTATAGACCCCGCCACCGGCAACGTGCTGCCGGAAGGCGAAAAGGGGGAACTGGTCTTTACGACCCTGACCAAGGAGGGGACCCCCCTGCTCCGGTACCGGACGCGGGACATCTCCTATTTCATGCGGGACCCCTGTACCTGCGGCAGAACCACCATCAGGATGCACCGCCTCTTCGGCCGTACCGACGACATGCTCATCATTCGGGGGGTGAATGTGTTCCCCAGTCAGATAGAACACGCGCTCATCGAAATCGAAGGGACCGAGCCTCAGTACCTTATCGTACTCACCAGGGGAGAATCCCACCTGGACGAGGTGGAACTCCAGGTAGAGGTAAAGCAGGAGTTCTTCAGTGACGAGACCAAGGGGCTGGAGAGCTTACGAACCAGGATAGAATCGGTGATGAAGTCTAATCTGCAAATCGGCGTAAAAGTCAAGCTGGTAGAACCTAAGACTATCGAACGCTCCATAGGCAAAGCCAGACGGGTCATCGACAAACGGACCATATAAGGAGAAAGTAAATGCCTATTAAACAAATTTCGGTTTTTTTGGAAAACAACGCGGGCCGGCTTGGGGATGTGACCAGGGCCCTTGCCGAAGCGGATATCAACATCCGGGCCATCAGCATCGCCGATACCGCCGATTTCGGTATCTTGCGGCTTATCGTGAATAACCACGACAATGCCATGAAAGCCCTAGTGGACGCCGGATTTACCACCAGAATTACCGATGTGGTGGCGGTAGAAGTTGAGGACAGTCCGGGAAGCCTTGCGAAAGTAATGGAACTGTTTCAACAGGTTAATGTCAATATCGAGTACCTCTACGCTTCTCTGGAAGGTATGCTCGGAAAAGCGGTCATCATCTTTAAGCTGGAAGATCATGAGCAGGGGCTGAAAATCATTAAGGACCATGGGATTGCCATGATAGATTCTTTTTAAAGCAAGACAGAAACAGACAGGATTATAGAGCGTATGAAGATTTTAATGGCGGCAAGCGAAGCCGTACCTTTTGCGAAGACTGGTGGTCTGGCCGATGCGGTATCCGCGCTTTCCCTTGCATTGGCCGGTATGGGACACGAAATAAAAATCGTTCTTCCCCGTTATTACAACATAGACCGGGGAAAACTGAAGCGGCTTGAAGGACCCCTTGGGGTTCCCATGGGAAGTAACGAGGAATGGTGCGCCGTATACACCACCGTCCTGCCGGGATCGCCGGAAAAGACGCCCGTAGACGTGTACTTCCTCGATCACGAGAAATTTTTCGGCAGGGACGGCATATACGGCGTTCCCTGGGAACCGGACTATCTGGACAATCCCCGGCGGTTCGCTTTTCTTTCGCGTTCGGCGTTTCAGCTCTGCCGTAAACTCTCCTGGTACCCCGACATACTCCACGCCCACGACTGGCCTGCCGCCCTGGTTCCGGTACTCCTTAAATTCGCCGAACGATCCGGGGGATTCGAAAAGACGGCGTCGGTGCTGACGATTCACAATCTGGGCTACCAGGGAATTTACAGCAAGGACAACTACCACCACCTTAACCTGTGGTGGGACACATTTTATAACGCCGGTTTTGAAGACGGCAACATGATGAACTTTCTTAAAGCCGGGATCTGTTCGGCGGACAAGCTGAACACCGTTTCTCCCAATTACGCGAAGGAAACCCAGACCCAGGAGCACGGGTTCAGGCTGGACGGAGTGCTCCGTTACCGGATCGCCGACTACTGCGG
>JAIRSL010000016.1 GCA_031255475.1 Treponema sp. | reverse complement strand
CCCGAGGCGGAATGGTTTAATGACGCGGCAAACGTGATCCGGGTGGTCAATGTGGTGCGGGACGGCCTGATGGCCACCGGGCGGGCCGGTGAATGGGGGCTGGACTGGCCCCGGAACAGTGTGGGGCGCTCCTCGCCCTTTGGAGACCGGGGAGAGAACTTTGATGTGGTGATAGAACTGGTGAACCAGGACGGCGTAACTATCGGGAGTGAAAGGGTTACCCTGTCGGGGGGCTGGGATGTGGAGTGGAAAGACCGCAGCCTCATGCGGCTCATACCTCGTATGCGGGGCCCCCAGAGCCTGCAATTCAACCGGGTAAATGCCAATTTGATTACCGTCGGGCTGGGTGTCAGAATCCGGAGTATCGGTGGGGTGGACGCTGAAACCGCGGCAAACACCAGGGGTATCAGTATTCTGCGGGAAGCGGACTATGAGCAGCTTCCTGAGGTTATCGAGAAATTGGACAGCCGCAGCATCACAAAATTCATGGCGGATACGGAGATAAATTCCTCCGGGGAAATTACCGGCTATAAAGGCGCCGGTGGAAGGCTTGTTATACCCCCCAGTATTTTTGGCCTTCCGGTTACCGCTATTGGCAAGGAAGCGTTTACGCAGATAACGGTAGGATATGTAACTCGTCTTGACAGAGAAAACACCCCATATTATGTTCCATATAATGTTTATCGGGGAAAAGGATTAAGGAATGTAACTATCCCCAACAGCGTTACCAGCATTGGAGAGAGGGCGTTCAGCGACAATGACCTTGGCGGGATTATCATCCCTAACAGCGTTACCAGCATTGGAGCGCTTGCGTTTAAAAGGGCTGGATTAACCAGCGTAATCATCCCAAACAGCGTTGCCAGTGTCGACGCCGGGGCATTTGAGCACAATCAATTAACCAGCATAACTATACCGGACAACCTTACCTATTGGACGGATTGGGGTCGCCATAGGGAGGCAGACCGTGTATTTGGCGATTCTAATACATTTTTTTACAACAACTCCTTTGAATCCTATTACAAAAGAAACGGAAAAAAGGCGGGGACTTATACGCGGCCCAACGCCAAGTCGAGGAGATGGACATACAGGCCATAGGGGGGCGATTGGGCAAGGCCGGTTGAACCGCCCCAGGGCTGGAAACTTGCCGGGGGCAGCCGGCCGTCCTTTTCCGCGCCCATAGGGGAGGCGCTTCTCTTTGACGGGCCGCTCTGTTTGGAAATAGCGTGGGGGCGTTGAACAACTTCCGCGATTTCCATAGCTTCCGCATCCGGGCGGTATTTCTTTGGTTAAATTTTTTCCCTTTGTATGTTATGCTGTTCTTATGACACCTGATACGTTCCCCGGCCCGGCGTGGGGCCCTGAAGACCTTCCTCCCTATCTTGAGGCCCTCAACCCCGAACAGCGGGCGGCGGTGCTCCATACCGGATGCCCCCTCCTTATCCTGGCGGGGGCCGGATCGGGGAAGACCAGGGTCATCACCACGAAGATCGCCTACCTTATCCGGGAGCGCGGGGTGGACCCCCGGTCCATCCTCGCGGTGACCTTCACCAACCGGGCCGCCAGGGAGATGGCCGATCGGGCGCGGCTTATAGACGGACGGGCGGGGGATGCCATGCTCAGGACCTTCCATTCTTTTGGGGCCTGGTTTCTCAGGCGCAACGGTTCCCTGGGGGGGCTTAATTCTAATTTCGTGATCTACGATGAGGACGATGCCGTGTCCCTGCTGGCTTCGGTGATGGAAGACGCCCCCAGAATAGAGGTAAAGCATACCGCCTATGCCATAGCCAGGGCAAAAGACTATTTCCTTACCCCGCAGGACCCGGAACTGGACCTTATAGACTACCGGCCGGAGTTCCGGGAGAACTACGCCGCCTATGAAGAACGGCTGGCCCGGATAGGCAATGTGGATTTCGGGGACCTCATCAAGAAGCCGGTGGAGATCCTCCGTTCCCACCCCGAAGTGGCCCGGCGTTTCCGGGACCGTTTCCGGGTCATCATGGTGGATGAATATCAGGATTCCAACGTGGCCCAGTTTGAACTCCTCAAGGAACTTTGCGGGCCAGAGACCTATGTCTGCGTGGTGGGTGATGACGATCAGTCCATCTACCGCTTCCGGGGCGCGGAGGTCAGGAACATCCTGGAATTCCCGGACCGGTTTCCCGGCACGGACATTGTGCGTCTTGAACGGAACTACCGCTCCACCGCCCCCATTCTGGCGGTGGCCTCTTCGGTGGTGGACTGCAACCGGGACCGGCTGGGCAAGACCCTCCGTTCCGAACGGGGGACGGGCAAGACGCCTACCCTGGCCTTCCTCCCCGACCAGGATGCGGAGGTGTCTTTTTGCGCCGAACTCATTGCCAATTCCCGCAAGACCGGGAACAAGGCCGCCTATTCCGACTGGGCCATCCTCTACCGGACCAATGCCCAATCCCTGGGCTTTGAGACGGAACTGCTCCGTTGCCGTATCCCCTACCGGGTGGTGGGGTCCCTCAAGTTTTACGAGCGGGAGGAGGTGAAGGACGCCCTGGCGCTTCTTTCTTTCCTGGTGAATCCCCGGGACGAAGTGAATTTCCGCCGGGTGGTGAACAAGCCCGCCCGGGGCGTCGGCCCCGCCACGGTGGACCGCATTACGGGCGAGGCTTCCCTTACCGGCGGAGATCTTGTTGCAGCCGCCCGGCGCGTCATGCCGGCCCTTTCCGCCAAAGCCCGTTCCGGCCTCGATGCCTTCCTGTCCGCCGCAGCCGCCGGCGCTTCGGTCCTTTTGCCTGATGAAGCGTTGGATGCCGCCGCGGCGCCCTCCGCCGGGGAGGACGCCGGGCCGTCGAAAAAAAACGCGGTAAGGCGGGTTTCTTTCCGCAGCCCTGAAGACCTCTCTTCCGGAGAGGGCCTTTCCGTGTGCGTTGTCCGCCTGATCCGGGAGGCGGGCATAGCGGAATACCACCTCTCCCATGACGAAATCGCCGGGAATCAGCGTATCGCCAACCTTCAGGAATTGGCCAACGCCGCCAGCCTTTACCCCGCCACCCGGCAGGGCCTTCTGGAATTTCTGGAGCATATAGAATTGGACCGGTCCATGGAGAATTCGAGTGAAGACGGATCGGACGATGTGGTAACCCTCATCACCCTGCACAATACCAAAGGGCTGGAATTCCGCCGGGTCATCATGACCGGCGTGGAACAGGGGGTGTTTCCCCGCAGCGACAAGCAGGATGATGATCTGGAGGAAGAGCGGCGTCTTTTCTATGTGGGGGTTACGCGGGCCATGGATGAGATTTACCTTACTTCATGCGCCGAACGCCGCATGTTCGGCCGTACCGCTCCCATGGAACCGTCGATCTTCCTCCGGGAAGCCGGGCCTTCCTCCCTGCGTGTCGTTGGCCGCGCTCCCTACGGGTTTCTCCCTTCAAAATCGCCTTCCGCTTCCGGGGCCGGCCGTCAGGAGCGGGGTTTTGCCAAAACGAGCCGAACCTCCTCGGACGGCCGCTGGCGTATAGGCGAGCGGGTTTTCCACGATGATCGCGGCTACGGCGAAGTGACGGAAATCCGCGAAAGCGAGGACGGTCCGGTCATCCGGGTCCGTTTTGAGACCGGCAATGAGATCCGGTTCCTGAGCGCCAGCCAGAGTTCGCGGTTTATCAAAATAAAAGACGATTAGGAACCTATGGCATACGATGAATTGTTTTTAACCCCGGAGGATAGGGATTGCGGGGAGGGCGGTTCTTTCGGTGCGGAACTTCTCCGTTCCCTGCCGGTCATCCGCCGCGCCAGGGATTTCCGCCTCTATACCGGAGACGGCCGCCGGTTGACGGACCTCTGGCAGTACGGCGGCCGGGCCGTCCTGGGCCATACCCCTCCTAATGTCCTGAGGGAACTGAAAAACGCCGCTTCACGGGGTATTTTTGTCCCCTTTCCGAGCCATTACGAAGGCCGGTTCGTCAAGGCGCTGTCCCGTCTCTTTCCCGGCCGGATCATCCGCATCTACGCCGGGGACGCTTCCCTCCGCCGGGCTCTGTCACGGGCCGGATATGACGGCGCCGCCTCCTTTCCCGATCCGGCTTTCCCGGCGTCCCCTTCCGATCCGCCCGTTCCGGGGAAACTCACGCCCGTTCTGTGGCGGCCTTTCCTGGAAGATCCCCTTCAGCCGCCACCCGAACCCGGCGCAGCGGCCCCCGTCATGGTTCCGGTACTGCCCCTGCCCTGGGCCGGGGTTCCCCGCGTCCTGATCCTGGACGGAACCTGGGAAGCCGCCTTTCCCGCAGCCGGGCAGGACCGCATCTCCCCGGTAGTCCTGGCCGCCGTAACCCGGAGCGTCTGGGACCTTATTGCCGCCCTCCCCGAACGGGGAAGGCGAAAGTTTCCCCGCCTGCGGAAAGCCCTTGCCCGAAGCCCCTGGCGCCGCCGGGGTATCTACCTTACCCTGGCCGGTCCCGTTGGGGAAGAAGCCTATGCCGCCTTGTTCCGCTGCTTCCTGGAAAAAGGTTTTCTCCCGCCGCCTTCGCCCCGCTGCCCCCTGATCCTGCCGGGAGAGCTGTCCCCCGGCGAGGAAGCGGCCCTGGCATCGTGTTTGCAATCCTGAATTCCGTCCATCGTCTTTTATCCTTTAGCCGATATGGAGTATAATCAGATCATGTTTGATGATTGTCTTATCATGGCGGGCGGTTCGGGAACCCGCCTGTGGCCGGCCAGTAACGCCGGAACCCCCAAACAGTTTCTGTCTATCCCCGGAGGGAGCAGCTTCTTCGTTTCCGCGGTGGAACGGGCTTTGGCCGTCATAGATCGGGAGGGGAACGGCCGGGTGATCATCATCGCCGGGAGGGGCCATGTCCCCCGCATCATCGAAGCCTGCGCCGCCTTCGGCGTTGAAGACCTCTCCCGCCTGGTCCTTATCCCCGAACCGGCGGCCCGGAATACTGCCCCAGCCATTGCCTGCGGCGCCGTGTATTCCAGGGAGGCCCTGGGACCGGACCGGACCATGCTGGTCCTCACCAGCGACCACATCATACGCCCCCCGGAGGTCTTTGCCGAAGACGCCGCCGCCGCCGCCGTCTTTGCCCGGCAGGACAGACTCGCGGTCTTCGGAATTCCCCCGAGGGCCCCGGAAACGGGCTATGGGTACATTGAGGCGGCGGAAGCCCTGCCGTTTTCCGGCGGGGATACGGCCCCCCGCACGACCGTGTTTAGAGCCGCCTCTTTCCGGGAAAAACCCGGCCGTTCTACAGCCGAAGCCTTCCTTGCCGAAGGCCGTTTCTACTGGAATTCGGGTATGTTCGCTTTTTCATCGGGCTTTCTTTTAGAGGAATTCCGCCGTAACGCCCCGGAATGTCTCCGCCCCTTTGACACCCTCAAAGCCCCGGAAAAAGCGGCGTATACGGTGCGCAACGGGCTTACTATACTGGACGCCTGGCCCGGTCTTGACGAAGCCTATAACGCGGTCAAAGGCGTCTCCTTCGACTACGCCATAGCCGAAAAATGCGGCCGAACCGTGATGGCCGCCGCCCGCTTCGACTGGTTCGACGTGGGAAGCTGGGACGAATATGCCAAACTTTTGGGCGGGTCCCGGGGCGAAGTATATACCGCCCGGCTCCCTTCCGGCAGTGAAGGTTCCTGTTTTGTGGACGCGGACATTCCCGTGGCCCTCTGCGGCGTTGACGGGCTCATCGTAGTGGTCCGATCGGGCAGGGACGGCGGCGTCCCGTCGGTCCTCATTGCCAGGAAGGGCGAAACCCAGGGGGTCAGGGACATTGTGGAACAGATCAAGGCTGCGGGAAGAACGGAACTGCTCTGAGTACGAAATCTTCCGCAAGATCCGCCTTTTCCCCATTGCCGGTTATCCCGTTTCCCTGATGGTCCCGCCTCCGATCACCAGGTCTCCGTCATAAAGCACCACCGCCTGTCCCGGCGTGACGGCCCGCTGGGGCTTGTCGAAATCCACCCGTATACTGCCGGGGCCGGTCTGTTCAACCACCCCGTCCTGTTCCGCCTGGAGATACCGGGTCTTCACCCTGACCCTCAGGGGCTTTTCCAGTTCCGCGCAAGCGATAAGGTTAATCCGGTCTGCGGTAAGGAATTTGGTGTAAAGGGAAGAATCGGGACCCAGCGTGACGGTGTTGTCCGCCGCCGATTTTCCCGTCACGTAGAGAGGGGTTCCGGCGGCCACCCCCAAACCCCGGCGCTGCCCCAGGGTGTAGCGGATAAACCCTTTATGCCGGCCCAGGACAACGCCGTTCCCGTCGATAATGTCCCCTTCCGGGTAACGCTTCCCCGTGTAGCGCTCAATAAAGGCCCCGTAATCCCCGCCGGGAACAAAGCAGATATCCTGGCTGTCGTGTTTTGCCGCGTTGATAAACCCTTGGGCCGAGGCTATGTCCCGGACTTCCTGTTTGGTAAGGTCTCCCAGGGGGAAACAGCAGAAGGAGAGCTGTTCCTGGGTTGTGGCGTAGAGCACGTAACTCTGATCCTTTTTGCCGTCAACGCCTTTTCTGAGGAGGAACCGGCCGCTTCCGGCGTCTTTCTCCACCCGCGCGTAGTGGCCGGTAACGACAACGCCGAAACCGATCTGCTCCGCCCGTCGGAGGAGGCTGTCGAATTTAATGTACCGGTTACAGTCAATGCAGGGGTTAGGGGTCGCCCCTGCCTCGTAGGTTTCGATAAAGCGGCGTATTACCTGATCCCGGAAATCCTCGGCAAAGTTGAGCACGTAGTGGGGTATGCCCAGGCGGTGGGCAACGAGCTTCGCATCGTTTACATCGGCCAGGGAGCAGCAGCCGTTATGCGCGGCAGGAGGCCCGGACGGACAGAAACACGGTTCCTTTCCGTTCACATCATCATTGTCGAAGAGTTTTAAGGTGATGCCGATACAGTCACAGCCCCGCTCCCGCACGAGCCACGCGGCAACGGAACTGTCAACCCCGCCGCTCATGGCAATGACCGCCTTCTGGTTGGACCCGCTCAAGTTATTGATGCTTCTCCATAAAAGCGTTGACGCCGGCCTCGCAGGAACGCATGGCGCGGATGGTCTTTTCGATGAGGACGTCCAGTTCCCAGCCCAGCATGGC
>JAIRSL010000073.1 GCA_031255475.1 Treponema sp. | reverse complement strand
GGGGTATGACCTCTTCCGGATACCCCATCGTGGCTGACGGATCGGTAACCCTGCGGTACTGGAAGCCGATGAATCCGCAGACTTCCAAACACATCAAGTCCTACGCGGAGAACACCGCTTACCAGGAGATGGAAAAACACACGGGAATTAAGATCGAGTGGATCCACCCCGCGGTGGGTATGGAACAGGAACAGTTCAACCTGCTTATGACCTCGGGGGATCTGCCCGACATCGTTTCCAGCGGAAATCTCTACAAAGGCGGCGAATTCCAGGGCCTCTACGACGGCTTCTTTCTGGATCTTACCGATCTTGTTCCCCGCCACGCCCCGGAATATATGAAGTTGATACGGGAGGACGAGGAATTCTTCCGCGAGGTCAGCGACGACGAGGGCAGGCTTGTCGCCTTCTACGCCTACAAACCCTACGGCGATCCGCCCTTTTCGCGGGTCATACTCCGCAAAGATGTTCTCGCGGAAGTAGGAAAGGAGATTCCCCGGACCATCGCCGACTACGACGATCTCTTCGCGGCCATGCTGGCCAAAGGTATTACCCCCTACATGCCGCCCAAAAACGGGGTAGTGAAACAGTTTGTGGGGACTTACGGAATAATCCCGGGTCTCTACAAGGACGCTAACGGGAAAGTTCAGTACGGCGAGATTCAGCCGGGTTTTAAGCAGTACCTTGAAATGATGAACCGCTGGTACAGCAAAGGCTATATCTCAAGGGACTTTACCAGCGTTGATTCCAATCAGATAAACACCCTCTTTGACACAAAGAAGATCGGCATGCATGTAGCCGCTATTGTGGCAAACTTCAACCGGGGCGCCACCCTGGGTTTTGAGGTTACCTCCGCCCCGTATCCCCGGCTTAAGCTTGGGGATCAGCTTCATTTTGAGGATACCAATATTTGGCCGCTGGAGGGCAAAGGCACCCAGATGGCGGTGATCTCCGCGAAAACCAGATACCCTGAAGCTAGCGTCCGGTGGCTCAACTACGGCTACACGGAAGGGGGCATCGATCTTCTGAACTGGGGCGTCGAAGGGATCAACTACAACACTGTAAACGGGAAGAAGGTCTACAACGATCTTATGCTGAACAATCCCAAATTCGGAACCGAAGAGGCAAGTTACATTTACAAGATGCACTTTGCCCCTAGGGTAACCATATTCGACACGGTCGCCCACGCGAACCTCCTCAAAAGCCCCGCGTCCCTGGCTTCCCGCTTCCTCTGGGCCGACGATCCCAACGTGGATTCCATCCTGAACCTGCCGCCCTACCAGCGTACCGTGGCGGAGCAGAATCTCTACACCCGGATCATGAGCGAAATTTCAACCTACACGGACGAGTTGATCCTCAAATTTATAACCGGCGCGGAGGATCTCAGCCGCTTTGACGCCTACGTGGCTACCATAAACGGCATGGGCCTGCCGGATCTTTTAAAGTCGGAGCAGGGAGCCTATGACCGCTACCTGACAAAGAAACTCAAGTAAAACCGGCGGGCAAAAGAGGGTTCCGGATTGAAATACAATATCCTTTTAATCACCACAGACTCCCAGCGGACCGACACCCTGGGCTGTATGGGCTCGTCTTTTGCCTGTTCGCCGAATATCGACGCCCTCGCGTCCCGGGGGGTTCTCTTTACCCAGGCCCACAGCGCCGCTCCGGTCTGCATGCCCGCCCGCTGCTCAATGTTAAGCGGCCTCCACGCCCCCCTGCACGGCTGCACCGAAAACGGCCTGAAACGGCGGACCGATATACCCGCTTTTACCGACACCCTTAAAGACGCGGGCTACCACACGATCATGGCGGGGAAATGCCACTTTGGCCCCCTGCCCTCCTCCTTTGACGCCGCCTGCACCGTTACGGGCGAAAAAGGCGCCGCCTCGGACGACTACTTTGCGAAAGAGCTGCGCCGCCGGGGCTACAGCCGTTCCTCGGCCCACCCCAACCTAAGGCCGGAGAAAGACTGTCTGGAATCAATAATCGTGGATAAAACGATTGAATCCATACAAGCCGCCCTTAAAACCGGGAAGCCTTTTTTCGCCTGGTGTTCCCTTTTAAGCCCCCATTCGCCGCTCGATCCCCCCGGACGATGGATGAGCGGCAGCGTTTTTAAGGGGAGCATCCCCGATCCGGTTTATAAAAAGCATGAATGGGAAAAGCTGCCCCCCACGGTAAAGAGATTCTGCGGCATTCCGAATCCCGAACAGCGGGGCCGCGAGCCGCCCCAGGGCCTCATCGAAGCCAGGGGCAATGTCGCCGATACTCTTGAAACAGCGGAAATACGGGAATACAACGACCTCTATTACCGTTCCGCCGCCTACGTCGATTCCCTCGTAGGAAGGCTGACGGCTTTTCTCGATGATTCCGGCCTCAGGGAGAGCACCCTGCTTATTTTCACCTCGGATCACGGGATACAGAATTTCGATCACGGCTTTAACGACAAACACAATTATTACGATCAGAGCCTGCGGGTGCCGTTTATCATGAGCCTTCCGGGGCTTCTGCCGGAAAACGAAAAGCGGGGCTTCGCGTCCCATGTTGATCTGGCCTCCACCATCGCCGCCGCCGCGGGGAGTACCTGCGATTTTGCCAGCGGTTTTGACCTTTTTACCCCCCTTGTCCGGCGGGAGGCAATGCCGCGGCACTGGGCCGTCTCGTCCCTGTACGGTTCCCTTGCCCTGGTCACCCAAAGATGGAAACTGGAGTACTACTACTTTGACGATCAAACGCGCCTTTTTGACCGCCTGAAGGACCCGGGGGAAGAAAACGATCTTTCCGGGAACAGGGATCTTGCCGAACTACAAGCCTTTCTCTGCCGGGCGCTGCTGTCCTGGCGGGCCGCCTTGATGGACATACGGGAAATTCAGCAAAATACCGGCCCCGGCGGCCCGGTAGCGGGGCGGGTGATACATGATATAAAATCCCGTAAAGGCCGGGATACGGAGACGCGGCTTGGAGAGCTGCTGGATCAGACGCCTTCACCATTCACCTAAGGAGTATTTGTATGTTTCTATCCGATGCACAGAATTATGAAAGGGAAGCGGGCGTACCTTGCACACCCCTTATATGCAACGATCCCTACTTTTCGGTCTGGTCCCCCGGCCCCCTGCTTAACGGAGACGATACCTGCAACTGGACCGGGGCGCCCAAAAAGATACGGGGAACGGTGTTAATCGACGGCGTTCCCTTCTGTTTTTTAGGGAAACCCGAGGGCACGGCGGAGCTTCCCCAGACCGGGGCCGCTATTACCCCCACTTCCTCGCGCTACCTCTTCGAGGGCGCGGGAATCCGGCTGGGGCTAAACTTTACCAGCCCCCTCCTTCTAAGCGATCCGGATCTGCTTTCCCGGCCCCTCTCCTACATCTCCTTCCAGGCCCTGTCCCTGGACGGAAAGGAACACGATCTCAGCCTTTCCGTATCTTTTGACGAAGCCCACTGCTACGACGGGGAGGAGCGGCAGGAACTGGGGGGTTTTGAATTCGATCTTAAAAACTGCCGCGCCGTCCGGATGGGGAAACAGAAACAAACGCCCCTCAACCATTCGGGCGACGATATTACGATTGACTGGGGCTACCTTTACCTTGCCGTGCCCAAGGGGATGGGTACGGCGTCCTACTGTTCCGAAGGGGGGAGACATACCCTGAAGGCGCTTTTTGAATTCAAGGCAGCCGCCGAGGCGCGAAGTTTCTTCCTTGCCGCCGCCTATGACGACATTGTTTCGATAAACTACTTTGGCGATTTCCGCAAGGCTTACTGGGCCAGGAACGGAAAGACCATGCTTACCGGCATAGTTGAGGCCCTTGACGAGTACGGGGCCTTAACGGCTAAATGCGAGGTCTTTGACGCTTCCCTGGAGGCCGCCGCCGAAGAGACGGGGGGAAGGGGCTTTAAGAAGATATGCGCCCTGGCCTACCGCCAGAGCATTGCCGCCCACAAACTTATTACGGATCCCTCAGGCGATCCGGTGTTCATCTCCAAAGAGTGTTTTTCCAACGGCTGCGCGGCTACGGTGGATGTCAGCTATCCTTCCGTGCCCCTCTACCTCCTGTATAACCCGGAACTGGTTCTTGCCATGCTGCGGCCAATCTTCCGCTTTGCCCGAACGGAAGTGTGGAAATTCGATTTCGCCCCCCACGACGCGGGACGCTACCCTTATGTTACCGGCCAGGTCTACGCCTATAAACACGCCGAGGGAAAGCGGCGTTTCGAGAATGGTTATACGATACCCGATATCTATTCTTACCCCGAAACGGTTGACATCTACGATCTTAAGCGGCAGATGCCGGTGGAAGAATGCGGCAACATGCTGATCATGAGCGCCGCCGCGGCCCTGGCCCGCGGGAGCGCCGCCTTCGCCGAGCCCTACGCGGATCTTCTGGAGAAATGGTCTTCCTACCTGGTCAACTACGGTTCCGATCCGGGGGAGCAGCTCTGCACCGATGATTTTGCCGGCCACCTCGCCCGTAACATTAATCTTGCGGCAAAGGCGATCATGGGCATAGAGGCCTGGTCCATCCTTCTTGGTATGATGGGGAGGCCCGGCGAGTCGGAATGGTACCACCGGAAGGCAGGGGAAATGGCCGCCGGCTGGCGGGAAAGGGCGGGCCGGGGGGATCATACCGGCCTGGTCTTCGGGGACGACCAGGGCTGGAGCCTTAAATACAATCTTATTTGGGATAAGCTTTTCGGGAGCGGGCTTTTCCCGGAGGGGCTTTACGAGGATGAAGTCAGGTATTACATCAAAAAGATGCATGAGTACGGTACGCCCCTGGACAGCAGGAAGGACTACACCAAATCGGACTGGATAGCCTGGGCCGCGTCCATGGCTTCCCGCAGGGAGGATATGATCAAACTCATAGAGCCGGTAGCCCGTTTTCTTGAGGCGACGCCCGACAAGGTTCCTTTCAGCGACTGGTATGATACGCTTACGGGGAAGAAACGCGGGTTTCAGAACCGGACGGTTCAGGGCGGGCTCTTTATGCCCCTCTTAGTAAAACAGGGCGGGTTAAAGTATGCCCGAGGGGAGAACTAAACATGGGGCAGCCGGCAATAATTCTCATAAGCTGCGACGAGCTGCGGCGGGATACCTTGAGTTTCTACGGCAACCGGGCTATCGCGACGCCGAACATAGACGGCCTGGCGGAGGAATCCTTTGTGTACGACGAGTGCCATACGGTCAGCCCCTGGTGCCTCCCCGCCCGGTGTTCCATCCTCACCGGCCTCTACCCCCACCGGAGCGGGGCTTACAGTAACTTCCGCAAGTGCCCCCTGGACGGGAACATTAAGAATCTCTTCAAGGAACTAAAGGCGGGATCCTACCAGACCAGCCTCTTTGGTAAATGCCACTTTGCCCCGGTTCCCTACGGCGACACAAAACCGGATCGCACCCTGCCCTACGATGAATTCCGGGATTACTATGTAAGCCTCGGGCTCGATCATCTGGATCTTGAAGACGACAAGCAGGTTTCGGTGTGGTTCTTCGATGATTACAGCAAGGAGCTTGAGAAAGCCGGCCTGCTCAAGGCCTACCGGGACAAGGTCTGGGACCGATCGCTGCAAAAGGTCTTTTCCTTCCCCGCCCCGGCTGAATGGCACCCCGATTTCTGGGTAGGGGAAAAGGCCGTTTCCTATATCAAAAACGCGGACCAGCGGCCGCTTTTCGCGTGGGTTTCTTTTTCAGGCCCCCACTATCCCTTTGACGCCCCCGCCCCGTATCAGGATCGGGTGGACAGGGCCGGGCTCCGGCCTATGAAGCTGAAAGAGGGCGAACTTGCCGATCCCGGCCGCATACAGCACAAGAGTTTCTACGGGGGAGGCAACATAGACGGCGCGGCCCAGGCGCCCGGCAGGGCCTGTATGAATTTTACCGCCCCCTACTGGGAGCGGCTTCGGGTTAATTACAACGCCAATGTGGCGCTTATTGACGACCAGGTGGGCAAGATCCTGGAAGCGGTAAAACAGCGTTACGGAGACAATGCGCTTATTATTTTTACCGCCGACCACGGCGAGATGCTGGGCAACCACGGCCTTTGGGGAAAGCATAACTGCGCTTACGACGAGGTCTGGCGCGTCCCGCTTTTTGTAAGGCGTCCCGGAGGGGAAAGAAAAAGCGCGCGTCTTTCCTGCCTTGCGAATCTTACGGATCTGCTTCCCACCTGCCTTGACGCCGCGGGGCTTCCCCCCATCGAGTGCGACGGGGAAAGCCTCCTGAAAAACGAGGGCCTCTGTAAGCGGGATGTTACTTTTGGGGAAGGGGAGGGTTACATAGCGGTAACCGACGGGAGGTACAAGTACATCCACGTGCAGAAAGGGGAGGAAAGATACCGGGAGCTTCTCGACCGGCTTGAGGATCCGGATGAATGTACTAACTTTGCCGCCCATCCCGCCTATGCCGGAACAAGGGCCCGGCTTCAGGAAAGGATCCTTGAACACTTTATGCCTAAAGTGCTGCCCTAATCGCTGTGGTTCGGCGGAAATTGAAATTTCCGAAGGGCTCTTTTAAAAAATCAGAAATACCGTAAAGCGCGCTGCCGACGCGCCGTGTTGACAGTTCCGGAATTCGGAAATATACTCGTCCCAACATACTTTAGGAGGAACTGTAATGAAAAGAATGCTGATGATTTTGCTCTGCCTTTTTATTGCCGGCGCGCTTTTTGCCGGCGCCAGGAGTGATTCCGGCGGGGCCCAGTATCCCACCAGAAACATCACCATGATCTGCCCCTGGGCGGCGGGCGGCGGGACCGACGCCATTCTGCGGGCCCTTTCGGCGGCAGCTGAAAAACAGCTCGGGGTTACCGTTACGGTGGAAAACCGGACCGGCGGCGGCGGGGCCATTGGCCACGCGGCAATCAAAAACGCCAGGTCTGACGGTTACACTATGGGCATGATAACCTTTGAGCTCAATTCCCTTCCCCAGCAGGGGCTTATCGATTTTACCTACCAGGACTTTGATCCCCTCATCCGGGTTAATGCCGATGCCGCCACCCTGACGGTCAAAGCCGACGCCCCCTACAATTCGGTGGCCGAATTTGTGGAGTACGCCAAAGCCCATCCCGGCGAAATCTCCATCGGGAACTCGGCTCCCGGTTCGGTGTGGCATATCGGCGCCGGCCTTCTGGCCAACGAAACCGGCATTGACGTAAAGCATATCCCCTTTGAGGGAGCGGCCCCGGCGGTTACCGCCCTGGCCGGCGGGCACATTCAGGCGGTCTCCGTATCCCTGGCGGAAGTAAAGAGCCAGCTTGACGCGGGAAACGTTAAATGCCTTGGCATCATGGACACCAAACGGAGTGTCTTGTATCCGAATATTCCCACCTTTATCGATCAGGGATACAACATCACCTATGCTACCTGGCGGGGAATTGCCCTTCCCAAGGGTATAGATCCGGCGGTTCGAAAGACCCTGGAAGACGCCTTTACCGCCGCCATGCAGGACGATGCTTTTGTAACCCAGGCAAAGAACCTCAACCTGGACCTGGCGTATCAGAATTCCGCCGATTTCGCACGATTCCTGGCGGAAAATTTCGACGCCGTTACAAAAACCCTGCAAGAAACCAATTTGCTCGATTAAAACCCGCAGGATGCGGAAAGGCCCTTTGTTCCGCATCCCGCAAACCTAAGGCTCACCGCAACACGGGTCCTTAGCCATTCTAATATTACATCGGGTCTTTCAACCTTTAGCCGTATTACCGTAAGTCTTCAACATACACTGAGTAACAGGATATAAACGTCGAATGGCTGATGAGCGCCGCCGTTGATGAGTCTCCCCTTAAGGAGAATGGACATGAAAAAGGCGAATATTGCGGCCGCGGTAATCGGGATGGGATTCAGCTCCGCCGCGTTCATCGTTACCCTGGGGTTCAAAAAGTTCAAAAACGTGCCCATAGGCCCGGAATTCTTTCCCCGCTGGCTGGCCATCGGCCTCTTTGTCTGCTCCGGGGTCCTCCTCATCCAGGCGCTGCGGGTAAAACCCGGCCATGACGAGCCCGCCCCTACCTTAAGCCCCCTTGACCGGGGAATGCGGCGCCTCCTTATCGGCGCGGCCATCATCGTGGTTTACGCGGTCTCCTGGAATTTTTTGGGCTTCCTTGTCGCCACGCCGCTGGGCATCTTCGCGCTGATGTTCCTCCTGGGCCTCCGCAGGTACCGGGTGATGATCATCTTTTCCCTAAGCGCCATGCTCGTAATATTCTGCGCCTTCCGGTACCTTCTGGGCATTAATATGCCCATGGGCCTCCTGGACGGGCTTTTTTAAGGGGGCCCTTGTGAATTTAGAATTGATCGTTTCCGCCATAGTTCAGGTTTTTCATCCTCAAAACATCCTCTTTATTTTCTCCGGGGCCATCGGCGGGGTCTTAGTCGGCTGTATTCCCGGCCTCACTTCCACCATGGGGATAGCCCTGCTCATCCCCTTTACCTACGGCCTTTCGATTATCCCCTC
>JAIRSL010000003.1 GCA_031255475.1 Treponema sp. | reverse complement strand
GCCGGGCATAGCCCGCCTCCTTATCCGGCTTTGATATTCAAAACATATTCGACATTCATTCATAAATATAGCACATAGAAATAAAAAAACAATAGATTATTGAAAAAAATACAATTTTTCCATTTTCTATGCATTTATCCCGGGCTTTAACAGAAAACCGTTACTCCACAAAGGGAAATAAGAGTTTCTGGTTTTCCGGTTCGTAGAGGTTCTCCGGGGTGATGAGGACGGAGCCGGTATCGACAAACTCCGGCAGGCTCCGGTTCAGCGCCGCGTCACGGGCGGCCCGGACGGCCAGATAGCCCATGTTGAAGGGTTTCTGAATCACCGTGGCGGCGATGATCCCCTGTTCAATGAACCGGACCTCCGTAAGAGAACTGTCGAAACCGACAAGCCATACCTTTCCCCCATAGCCCTGGTCCCTAAGGGCACGGGCGGCCCCGATGGTGGAGACCTCGTTCATCGCCAGAATACCCCCTATGTCCGGGTATTCGGCAAGGAGGTTCGCCGTAATACGATAGGCGTTTTCTTCAAAATTGTCGGTGAACCATGTCCCAAGTATGGGGTAGCGGCCGTCCCGCTCCAGTACGCGGCGGGTCCCTTCTTCCCGTTCCATGGCGGTGGTGGCCCCCCGCACATGGTTGATGATGGCCACGGTTCTTCCCGGTTCCAGGAGGCGTATCATCTCTGCTCCCACCGTTTCGCCGCCTTCCGTATTGTTGGTGGCCACAAAGGAAAGGGGCAGGGGGCTGTCAACGCCTGAATCCAGGGAGATCACCTTGATCCCCCCGGCAACAGCCTGTTCGACCACGGGGACCAGACGCTGGTAGTCCGCCGCGGCGAGGATCAGTACCCTGGGCGGCGCGTTTTTCAGGATAGCTTCGATGATGCGTATCTGGCCGTCTATGTCGCTTTCCGCCCAGGGGCCCTGTATGTCCAGGTTCACCCCGAATTCGGCAGCCCCGGCGCGGAGCCCGGTTTTAACCACCTCCCAGAATTCCGAATCATTGGCAATGGCCTTTATCACCGCAGTGATCCTGATACCTTCTTCCCCCGGAACAGGGCGTGTAAAGAAGAGGATGACCAGCGTCCCCGCGAACAGCATAAACGCCAGGAGAATGGGAATAAAGAAAACCCTTACGGGTGCAAGATTCGCTTTCACGGTTCCTCCCTGGGTATGGCCGGAAGGTGTATAAATACTGTTGTTCCCACACCTTCGCTGCTTTTAAATTCCAGCCCGTATTCACCGCCAAAGTACAGTTTGATCCGTTCGTCCACGTTGCGTACCCCGACGCCGCTGCCCCGTCCCCCGATCCCGCTTGAGCGCGTATCCGCCGGCCCTTCGGCCAGCTTTTGCCTGAGCTGTTCCAGGGCTGCCGCGTCCATCCCCGCGCCATCGTCATTGACCGCGAGGTCCATGCCCTTTTCGGTCCTGAATCCCGATATGACCACCGTTCCTGCGGCGGAAGCGTTTTTGATCCCGTGATAAATGGCGTTTTCTACCAGGGGCTGAAGGATAATCTTGACGATGCGCATGTTCTTAATATCATCGTCTACTTCTATGCGGTAATCAAGGCGGTCCTTATAGCGTATCTTTTGAATCGTAAGGTAGTTTTTTACGTGTTCGATTTCCGATGCCACATCGATGATCTCTTTCCCTTTGCTGATGGAAAGACGGAAGAGCCGCGCCAGGGCGGAACTCATTGCTATGACTTCTTCCTGCTTCCCTCTCTCGGCCATCCATATCACCGAGTCCAGGGTGTTGTAGAGAAAGTGGGGGTTGATCTGCATCTGGAGGGCGTTGAGTTCGCTCTTCCGCTTCTGTTCCTGTTCGATAGTAATCCTGTTCAGGAGCTTTTTTATCTCCCCGACCATGATGTTAAAGTCTTTTCCCAGTTCTCCAATTTCGTTGGAAGAACGTATATCTGCGGTAATATCGAAGTTCCCTTGTTCCACGTCCCGCATGGAACGGCGGAGTTCCCTGATGGGTTTGGAGATGCGCTGGGAAAGGAGTATGGACACCGCCAGGGAAACCGTAAGGAAGATAACCCCCCAAAAGGTATAATCCCTGCGTATGGAATCCCTGTTTTCCACGAGTTCGCTCCGGTAGTTTACCCCTACTACTTTCCAGCCCGCGGAGTACATGGGCGCCACGCTGTAAAATTTGTCCCGGTTTTCTCCTTCTCCGGAAAAATACGGTTCCTTTTCGGTGATGATCCGGTTTATATCTTCGGTTTTTAGTCCTCCGTAGAGAAGCTGCTGCTGGGGGTGGTACACAATATCACCGTTCCTGTCCGTGATGAAGATATAGCCCCGCTTGCCAAGCTCCACGGAAGCGCATATACGGTCTATGATGCGGTAGTTAAGGTCCACAAGGAGTATCCCTTTCCCTTGTCCGGTTTCCTCATCAATAATCTCCCGCGAAAGAGAGATGACCCAGGGGTATTGGTCTTTGATGACGTTCTGTACATGGGAAGAAGAAAGCGCCGATTCGCCCCTGGCGTTCCGCGCCGCTATGTACCAGGGCTGCCGGGCCGGTTCGGTGAAGGGGTTAAGTTCGTGATCCCTGCCGGAAGTTATGAATCCCCCCGCGTAGCTGAAGATGCCGATAAGGGAGATGTCCGTCCGGGTGTTGATCATCACTTCCAGGATTCCCCGGGCCGCTTCCGCCGCCGGCCGCAGCGCCGCTTCATCCAATAGTTTTTCTGTCGTGTCCCCGGCGTCCGGATTCCCTATTCCAAGGTATTCCTGAACGGCGGAGTCGGAACGGACTATGACCGACACGGAATCCATATAGCCCAGGTAGAATTCGATGTAGTTGGCGATCTGGCCGACAAGCTGCCGGGTGTAGCGCCGGGAAGCGATACGGGCGGTTTCTTCGGTGACCGCGAAGGCTATAAGGATGGCCCCCACCACCAGGGTTACCGACAGGAGGGTGAAGGCCATGGCAAGGGTTACCTGGACGCTGTGGTAACGTTTATGTCGCCGGGACATCGGGGTTCCTGTTCCGCGCGCCGCCGCGCAGGGAATTCCGGTATTCGGTAGTGGTCATACCCGTATATTTGCGGAAGCTCAGGGAGAAATAGTGGGCGTCACGGTATCCGATTTTTTCGGCAATTTCGTAGGTCAGCATGTCCGTGGTCCGCAGCAGTTCCATTGCCCTGTTCAACCTGATTACCGTAAGTTCTTCGACAAAAGTTCTGTCGTGGTATTTTTTAAGAACCGCGCTGAAATAGCTCATGCTGATATCAAGTTTCTTGCAGAGACTCCGCAGCGAAAGGCCGGGATCGGCGTAATGGGATTCAAGGTAATCCAAAGCCTCCCTGACCTTCACCTGTGCAAAGTTATCCTGCCGGGTTTCGGCGTATCGTGTAATGCGTTCCAGAAAGCCGGTTAAGCGCGATTCCACTTCTTCCAGATTTTCCAGGGCGGCAATATCCGCAAAGGGGTTGGAAGGGGGAGGGAAGACGGCGGCTTCGGGGATCTCAAGGTCCGCGCAGAACCGTATCAGCGCCGCCAGCACAAGGGTTATCTTGCGGTGATAGGATTCGAGCGTAAAGGGGGCGTCCCTGAAGGAACGTACCATTTCCCGTATGCTCAGGCCGGCGTGTTCGCTATCCCCGGCCTTCAGCGCGGAGTAGATACGCTGGTCCCACCGGGACGCCGCTTCTTCTTCCCGGTTCACGCCGGTCTTGCCCACGAGTTCCCGGTAGGCGGTGACGCCGCTTTTCCCCCGGAGCGCCGCTGCGGACAGAGCGTCCGCCGCCGTATTATAGGAACGGGGTATGCCCGCAGTATCCGGGGCGGCTTCTCCCACGCCTATGACGGTTTCCTTAAAGCCCATGGCCCCAAGGTCCCGGCAAAGACCTTCCGCAATCCTGAGCCCCTCCCGGTAGAGGCGGACGCCGTCGCCGCCCCGGAGCAGGAGCGTCAGCCGGTCGTCCCTGTCACGGAACAGTAAATCTGTCGATATTCCGGCAGCCGCGCCGCCGGCCTTTAGGGATGTTTCCAGCATGTTCCGCAGGGCCAGGAGATCGATGTCGAAATCCTCACCTCCCCGGCGGCGCACAAAGTCCAGGATCAGGCACTGATACGCCGTGTTTTCGGCCGGCAAGGGAAGGCCGAAGTACCGAATCCGTTCCCGTATCTCTTCATCCTCAAGTTTTCCCTCAACCAGGCGGGACAAAAACCGTTCTCTAAGCAGGGGTATGCTTTGGGCAAGCTGTTCCTTGATGTGGTTCATGTTAAGCCGTTCTTCCCGATCCTTGTCCAGCGCGGCCCTGAGCTTTTCCAGTATGGCCCGCAGTTCTCCCGGCGTTACGGGCTTCACGATGTAATCGTAAACTTGCAGTTGAAGGGCTTTTCGGGCGTACTCAAAATCATCGTATCCTGAAATGATGAGGACTTTGGCGCCGGGCGCTACCGCTAAAAGCCGGTCCGTAAAAGAAAGGCCGTCCAGAAACGGCATGTTGATGTCGGTGAGTACCGCGTCGGGCTGTATACGCTCCGCAAGTTCCAGGGCCGCATAGCCGTCGGCGCAGGCCCCGGCAAAGGAAAACCCCAGTTCTTTCCAGGGAATCGAATCCCGAATGCCTTCCCGGATTTCGGGTTCGTCATCTACAAGAATAAAGGTGTAAAGGTAGTCGTCCATATACCTGTGATCCGTACATGGCGGGACGCGCCGCCGCGCAGCATCTCATGCGTTATCTCCGTCCCCGTTTTGGGCGCTTCGATTACTCAAATCCGCGTAGGCTTCCTGAAGCCGGACAAGGCACTTCCGTACCGTCTCTTTCCGGTCCTTCCGGTATTCCTCCAGGGCGGCGTTCAGATTGACGGCCGGGCCCGCGTAAATGGTGACGCTCTGCGGGTGGATGTTCACGCGGTCGGAGTATGTGCCGCCCATGGTACGGTTAGAGAAGTCCCAAAGGTTCTGGACGTAGCCGATCTTCCTGGACAGGGGCGCGTCATTTTCCGGAGGCGGGGTTCGGAAATACCACGCGAAATCCGCAATCTCCAGGTGCCGGGCGGCGTGCCAGGCCTCGCCGGCACGGAGATCCCCCGCCGCCTGCTCAAGGGGTGTTTCCTGTTTTTCCCCCGCCTCTTTTCCCGGAACAAAGATGCGGTCCCAGCATAACTGACGGAGGTGATACATGCGGCTGAAGTGTTCTTCCCGGCCGCCCCCCCGTATGCCGAGGATTCCGGCGCAGTGATCCAGGGCCGCCTTAAGCAGAACCGCTATCCGGTCTTCCCAGGGAAGGCCGGGATCGGAAGTAATGCCGTAGCGCGTCTCGTTAATGTGTAGAATTACTTCCCTGCAGCGCAGAAACCGGCTCGTGAGATCCTCTCCGGACTTTTCAGCGTTCAGGCCGCAGAGTTTCTCCACCTTCCGCAGCAGGTTTTCCATCGCCTTTCCGGATTTTCTGCCGTAGGTAAGCCGTATATCAACGGGTAGTATTTCTACCGGCAGGGTTTCTCCCTTTTTTTTAAGCTGTTCCGATGCCCCAAGGCCGATGCGGATAACTCCCGGTTCCAGGCGGGGCATTTCCCAGGCGTTATAGCTTACCTGACCCTCCGGCGCTATGGCTATGGGGTAGGAGCCTTCGGCAATGGCGTCGTATATCCCCGCCAGCCCCCTGGAATCAACTTTTGCGTGGTGGACCGGAAGAGCGCCCAGGCGGGGCATGATGACCCGCGCGATCATGCCTCCCCAGCGGAGCACTTCGTAGCCGTAGATAAAACGAATCCGGGGGTTGGCGGGAAGCCGTATGCCCCGCTGCGCGGCTGTTCTCCTGAGTTTATAGAGGACAAACCAGGTGAGTACCTGAGGCTCAAACCCGTAAGCGTGACGGAAAGCCACAATGCACCGGCTTTCTCCGCAAAGAGCGCGGCGGAACGCATGGATGAACAGCGATTGTGTTTCCAGTTTGATTTTCGCGGCGCCGATGAAGGCGGCAAGGTAAATTCTGGCCGCGAAACGCAGGGCGAATATCAAACTGCCGGATATTTTTGATTCGGGCGCTTTGATGTCCGGATGGGCCCTGGTTACCGGCGTATAAGGCGGCCTTTTCATGCTCCCTGATTCCTTTCCCGAAACTGCCGGGCGGGGCTTCCGATTTTTCCCTTTGAATGCCCCAATACCGTTCTGATGATGCCCAGTATTCCCCTGAACGGAAGGGGTTCCATCCGCTTCCGTACCGCCTCCAGAGATTTGACAACGGGTATATGCTGGGGACAGCGGGATTCGCATTTACCGCATTTGACGCATAATCCGGAACCTCCGGCCTGTTCCGCAGTAAGGGTGGCGCTGGTGACGTACTGCTGCATTCCCTGTACCCAGCCCAGGGCAAAGGACGTATTGTATGCGGCAAAACAGCCGGGAATGTTGACGTGTTGGGGGCAGGGCATACAGTAATTGCATCCCGTACAGGGAATCTTGTAGGAAGCGCCGAATATCTCCATCACCCGGCGGTAGGCTTCCTGTTCCCCGGCGGTAAGGCTTCCGGGCAGGGCGTCTTCCGCGGCCAAAAGGTTTTCTTCAAGCTGGGCGGGGTCGTTCATGCCCGACAGAACCACTGTCGCTTCCTTGTGGTTCCACACCCAACGGAGAGCCCGTTCCGCCGCCTTTTTTCCGGAAGCCCGGAACACTTCTTCCGCCTGCCGGGGCAGGGCGGCGGCGAGCTTGCCTCCCAGAAGGGGCTCCATGACGATGACCGGAAGTCCCTTCGCGGCGGCTTTGAGCAGTCCCGTCTTTCCGGCCTGGTAGTTTTCCTGCGCGTAATTATACTGTATCTGACAAAACTCCCAGTCATAGACATCCAGGAGCCGGATAAATTCCTCCTGGCTCCCGTGGAACGAAAATCCCGCCCGGTCTATGCGGCCCGCTTTCTTCTGTTCCGCAATCCATTCTTCTATCCCCATATCCCGGAACTTTTCCCATTGCCGCCGTCCGGTAAGCATGTGCAGAAGGTAGTAATCAATACGATCCGTCCTGAGCCGCTCCAGGGATTTGTTGAAGAACCTGTCAAAGTCGGCGGGGGTCCGGGCGAGGATCAGGGGGAGTTTGGTGGCGATAAATACCTTGTCCCGGACCTTGTTTTTTTCCAGAACATGCCCCAAAGCTTCCTCGCTGCCGCCGTATATATAGGCGGTATCGAAGTAATTCACCCCCCTGTTGACGGCTTCCATGATAAGCCGTTCCGTCTTTCCCATGTCTATGGAAGTGCCCTTCCTGGGGAACCTCATACAACCGAACCCCAACACCGAAAGTCTGTTGCCCGATTTTCCGTCCATTCTGTACTGCATGATGTTCCCCCTCATTCTGAATTGGAAAAGGCCCTTCTAAAACCGGCGGGGTTTTGGAACGTGCCCGAAGTCAGTAATGACGCTCCCCGCCTTTCCAATCAACAACCTTGCCTGAGCAACCCATTCGGGTTGCCAAACTCCCCCGCGTAAGCGGGCTCTTGGGTATGAAACCCTTCGCTACGAATCAACCCCATTTCCGGGCCGGCCGGCGGCCGTATACCAGGCAGGCCAAAAGAAACGCCGCGGCAATGATCAACAGAACCAATCCGTTCACGTATTATCCTCCTGGAAATTGAGATAGAAATATAATAAATGAATACAAAGAATTCGGCAATCAGCAATTTGATATTTCCGGGGCTTGGGGGTAACGAGGCCCGCGCAAATGCCGTTATGACGGGTATGCGGATAATCCCGGCGCGCCTTCCCGAAAACCGGTTTCCGTATCGGGAGGTTCGTTCGATTCCTTATGAGCCGCACACGATTCGAACGTGTGACCCACGCCTTAAAAGGGCGTTGCTCTACCTACTGAGCTAGCGGCCCATACTCCCCATAAAACCGAATCAACTCTGGATTTCTCCATCCTTTAAGTGATATT
>JAIRSL010000027.1 GCA_031255475.1 Treponema sp. | reverse complement strand
CTGGCCGGAACGGCCCCTCGAAGATGCTTCAATCCCCTCCGGGTCTGAAATACCCCCGCTTTACCCGAATTTCCTCCGGGTAAAGAAAATATATCCGATACCAAATCAAAAAGTCAAGTCATCGCGTTGCTTCTTTAGCAATTCCGAAAAAAGGTCATCAGCGGCATCATTGGCCGTGATTGTTCTTCTTTCACGGCTCCCTCCCAGAATACCATGCCAACTATACTGCTTTTCACCTTTATTTTATATGCGCTCGCCCTGGCCCCTGTTCATATATACCTTGCATAAATTCTCTTTTTACTGTATATTTATACGTCTTTTATTCAACTTTATGGTGGGCGCTTTTTAAGGAGAATTTTGATGATTCAACTGAAAGGGGTGTGTAAATCCTTTGGACACCTGGAGGTTTTGAAGAACGTCCATCTCCATGTCCGGGAGGGGGAAAAAGTCACGATTATCGGCCCTTCGGGGTCCGGAAAAAGCACCCTTGTCCGTTGCGTCAACGGCCTGGAAGAACCGACCGACGGGGAGGTCCTGCTGAACGGGGAGCTTCTTACCCACTACAACCGCACCCATCTGGTACGGAATTATTGCGCCATGGTTTTCCAGCAGTTCAACCTTTACCCGCACATGTCCGTCCTGGGGAACATTACCCTGGCGCCTGTCAAACTCCAGAAGAAGAGCCGCGCCGAAGCGGAGGAGATCGCGTATCATTACCTGGATGTAGTGGGTCTGCGGGATAAAGCCGCCGCCTACCCGGCTACCCTTTCCGGAGGGCAGCAACAGCGCATCGCCATTGCCCGGGCGCTGGCCACCAGACAGAAAATCCTCCTTTTCGACGAACCGACTTCCGCCCTGGACCCCGAGATGGTCCAGGAGGTTCTGGACGTGATGATACGCCTGTCGCGGGAATCCATCACCATGGTGGTGGTTACCCACGAGATGGGTTTTGCGAAACAGGTGGCCGACCGGGTCATCTTTATGGATAACGGCGTTCTTGTGGAGGAAGGCCCTCCGACGGAATTTTTTGAACACCCTAAGAATGAACGCACCGGCGTATTTCTTAGTAAAATTTTACGATAAAGGAGAAAAGAAAGAATGAAGTTTGCGAAAAAAATTCTCTGCGTGACTTTGATTCTTGCGGCTGCGGCCGGGGCAGTGTTTGCCGGCGGAAAAGCGGAGAGTGCCCAGGGGACCGGGCAGATTGACAAAATCCGTAATGTGGGCGTACTGAAGGTGGGGGTAAAACCGGACGTGCCGAATTTCGGCCTCCTCAATACGGCCACCAACACCTACGAGGGGTTCGAGATTGAGCTTTCCGGGCTTATCGCCGGGGAAATCCTGGGGGACGCCTCTAAAACGGCTTTTACCCCGGTAACCGCCGCAACCCGGGGTCCGCTGCTGGATAACGGCGACATAGACCTGGTAATCGCCACGTTCACCGTCACCGAGGAACGGAAACTTACCTATAACTTCTCCACCAGCTACTACACCGACGCGGTGGGCCTTCTGGTGAAAAAGGCCGCGGGGATCAGCGGAATTGCCGGCCTTAACGGTAAGACCGTCGGGGTTGCCCAGTCCGCCACAAGCCGGAAAGCCCTTGAAGCCGCGGCCGCCGCGGTCGGGGCCTCCGTCAAATTCGCGGAATTCGCCACCTATCCTGAAATCAAGGCGGCCCTGGATTCCGGCCGGGTGGACGCCTTCAGCGTGGACCGGTCCATACTCCGGGGCTATCTGGACAGCGAAACCGTGCTTCTGGACGATGCCTTTTCTCCCCAGGAGTACGGGGTTGCCAGCAAATTCGACAACAAGGAACTGGCCGCCTATATCGACGGCCTTATCCGAAAGTGGCTGGACGACGGAACGATCAAAGCGCTTATTGACAAGTACAATATATAACGACTATGAGCAGGGGACCCTTTGCGCTCTGGCGCTGGCAGCGACTATTTGAAGAATATCCGTTGTTTGTGGAAGGCTTCGGTATTACCATACTGGTATCCTTCTGCGCCCTGCTCCTGGCCCTGGTCCTGGGGATCGTCTTCGGTCTTTTTTCGACTTCAAATAAAAAGATTCTGCGGATGATCTCCCGGGTCTATGTGGAATTTTTCCAGAACACCCCTTTGGCGGTACAGGTGTTTTTTACGTACAACGCCCTGCCGTATGTCGGCGTCAAACTGGATGTGTTCGTCATCGGGATGATCTGTGTAGGCATCTACCACGGGGCATACGTGTCGGAAGTGGTCCGGGCGGGCATCACCTCGATTCCCCGCGGACAGATGGACGCGGCCCGTTCCCAGGGTTTCTCCTATATCCAGGCCATGCAGTGGATCATCCTGCCCCAGACCCTGACTATTGTGCTCCCTCCGCTGGGAAACCAGGCGGTGAACCTTATCAAGAACACCTCCGTCCTAGCCCTCATCGCCGGGGGAGACCTCATGTACCGCTCCCAGTCCTGGGCCGCCAACGGTACCCTCAGCTACGGCCCGGCCTATGTGGTAACCGGGCTGTTCTACTTTTCGCTCTGTTTTCCCCTGGTCTCCTGGGCCCGGCGGCACGAGGTACGCCTTAAAAACCGGAGCGTTCAGGGCCAAACGGGAGGCGCGCCGTGAGCTTTCAGGTTTTGGCGGACATCTTTACCTTTGATAACATCCGTTATATTCTGGCGGGCCTGCGGGTTACCCTTGTCATTTCGGTCGCCACGGTTTTGGTGAGCATACTCTGGGGGTCCGTCCTGGCCCTCTTCCGTAATTACGAGAAGCGCTTCCTGGGGAAAATCGCCTCTATCTATATCGAAGTTTTCCGTAGCACCCCCCTGCTCCTGTGGATTCTGGTTTGTATTTTTATGTTGCCTTTGGGCAACTACCTTATCCGGGGCGCTCTGGGCCTTACCCTCTACACATCCTCCATCATCGCGGAGATAGTCCGGGGCGGGCTCAACTCCATTGATAAGGGCCAGTTTGAAGCCGCCCGTTCCCAGGGGTTCAACTTTTTTCAAACCCTGTGGTATATCGTGCTGCCCCAGTGCTTTATGCGCATAGTCCCTTCCCTGATGAGCCAGATCATAACAACCATCAAGGACACATCGTTCTTTGCCCAGTTCGCAATCGCGGAATTCTTTTTCAATTCCAAAAACCTTATGGGCATTATTTCGAAAAACACGGTGGTTACCAGCGCCCACGTCTTCGTCCTCTACTGTTTTATCGCCCTGGTCTATTTCGCCATTAACTTTTCCCTTTCCTGTATGGTCCGCAGGCTTGCGAAGACCGGACAGGGGTTTTCCCTCCATCCCGAACAGTAAATTGGGATCCGGCAGGCGGATTACGGGTTCTTATCCGCGGATTGCGAAGGTTATACCGGTTAAGAGGAAGACATCACGAAAGGCCTCCGGAGGAAGGCAGGAGATTATATGAAGATGATAGTATCTTTAAGAACAATACCGAAAATCGTTTTTCTAATACTTGTATTCTCATTATGTGGTTGTATTCATACCAAATCGGGCAATACAAATTTTAACAGGGATATTGAAATAGCAGCAGTATCTGGAAATGTTTATATTAGTATTTCCGGACATATAAGTGAAGACATATATACTTCTAATCAAATAAATTATGATGAAAAAGGGAATATAAATATAGGAAACAGTACGATGGAAACGCGTATTGTTGAACAAGGGAAAGAGACAATTAATAAAAAAATAATACTCAACGAGACACAAAGGTTTCGATACACATTAACAACTGCCGAGGTTGTTATTATGAACCTTAGATCGGTTGATGGTAATGATGTAAAAATAATTGTTTCTGAATATGGAAAAAATAAAGAATATATAATAGAAGGAAAAAGTCAAATTGGTAAGATGATTTCCTTTAGGAATTGATAGATTTTCCTTCTCATCTGTACATAACACGCCCGGCAGTCCACAACGGTACCGGCCTCTTATTCGCAAAGCGTCCCGGCCTCCGCCGGAACGTTCAGGACGTCCGCCGCTAGGAGCGCCGCTCAGGGAGTTCACGCCGTTTGCCTGTAAACGCCTCTGCCCTGAGGCGGTACACCGCCACAGCCCGGAGTCCCGCTTCACCATATTCGAAATTCCGGTCTTCTCCGGTCTGATGCTTCATGATGAGGTTGAGGCCCCTGATTTTTTCCGCGTCCTCCTCGAGGAATTCCACAGTCCCAAGGCCGATGATGCTGGCATAGTTGAAACCGTAAGCACAGGCCGTCTCTTCCCGGGTCAACTGATGGCCGGTGTCCATCTCGAAACAAACACGGTTGTTTTTCCTGAGAATGTCAATTTTTTTCCCTTCCCGTGCGCCGTGAAAGTAGAGGGTCAGCAGCTCATCCCGGTATTCGTATCCGAAATTCAGGGGTACGACATAGGGTACGCCGTCATCCGCCATACCCAGGCGGCAGACCTTACATTCCCGTATTATTCCCAACATATCTTCGATGCCGGTAACTTCCCGGTCCTTTCTTCTCATTCATATCCTCCTTATTGGTGACGCGGACAGGCCTCCTTAGAATTTAAGATTTCAGAAAAGCCTTATATACGATACGTTATTTGCGGGCGGCGGTGCAATCCCGGCACAGGATAAACGCATGGGGATTTTTGACTACGAACCTCCGGTTCGGCCCGGCGGTCTTTTACCGCGATATCCTCGAATTCAACCAGCATTTCCCTGCGGGCGTGGGTATTTTCTGTACATATATTGAAAAAAGTGGTATTATTCGGTTGATAATTTTTTTTATCTGGAGGTTTTGTATGACAGGTATTGGTCTTATTATCGTGTTCATCATCGCGATTATCGTGATGATCCTCGGTATTTCCAAGTTAAAGATACATCCTTTCCTGGTGATTATGATCATCTCTCTGGTTTTCGGATTAATCGCCGGAATTCCACTGGTGAATGTCACTAAAGAAGATGGAACCGTGGTGCAGGGGATCGCCAACGTTATCGGCGCCGGGTTCTCCGGAACCTTTACCAGTATCGGCATCGTCATTATCCTGGGGACCCTGGTGGGTACGGTGCTGGAATCCACCGGCGCGGCCTTTAATCTCGCCGATATGGTGATTAAACTGGTGGGTCCCAAACATCCGGTTCTGGCGGTGCAGCTCATGGGCTGGGTGGTTTCCATTCCCGTATTCTGCGACTCCGGTTTCGTCATCCTTGACCCCATACGAAAAGCTCTGGTTAAACGTACCAGGGTGAGCGGCGTGGCTATGGCCGTGGCCTTGTCCACCGGTCTGTACGCTTCCCATGTCTTTATTCCCCCCACGCCGGGCCCTATTGCCGCGGCCAATGCCCTGGGGTTGGGGGACAACCTGCTTCTGGTAATGGGAATGGGCGTCCTGGTATCTATCCCGGCTCTTATCGGCGCCGTTATTTTTTCCCGGTTTATCGGCGAATCGGTAAAGTCCAGGGAAGACATCGATATTGACGCGGCCGCCAAAAGCTACGAGGAAATTGTCGCCGGTTACGGTCCCCTGCCCAACGGCTTTATTTCCCTGGCGCCGATTATTATGCCCATCCTGCTGATGGCCCTGGGTTCAATCGCTGCCATGGGAAAATGGACCGGTTCTATTTTTCAGATCTGTTCCTTCCTGGGTACTCCTATTATCGCCCTGGGAGTGGGCGTCCTCTTGGCGGTCTGTCAGCTTATGGTGGTGAAGAAGATTGATAAGTTTTACGAGATTACCAACGAAACCTTAAAGATCGCCGGCCCTATCCTGTTCATCACCGCGGCGGGCGGCGTACTGGGCCGGGTTATCGCCTCTACCGACATTGTCCGGTTTATCACCGACAATGCGGCGGCCCTGGCAGTCATCGGGATATTCTTCCCCTTCCTGCTTTCGGCGATTTTAAAGACCGCTCAGGGGTCGTCCACGGTGGCCCTGACCACAACCGCCGGTATTGTGGCCCCTCTCATGGGGGTTCTGGGGCTCGACTCTCCCGGCAGGGCCGCCCTGACGGTAATGGCCATAGGCGCGGGTGCCATGACCGTATCCCACGCCAATGATTCCTATTTCTGGGTGGTAACCAATTTCGGCGGTATGACCCCGGAACAGGGGTATAAAACCCAGACCGCCGCAACCCTGGTTGAAGGCATCTGCGCCATGGCGGGAATCTTCATTCTTTCCCTGTTTATCCGTTAGGATAAAACGAACCGGGAGGCTGTCCGCCGGCTGTGGGCGGCCTTCCCATGGTTCCACGCGTCCTTCCAATTCGCCGTTGCGTTTTACGAAAGAAATCCCGGAAGGTACGAAATATTCGTTGTATATCGGACCTTCTACCCGTTGCTCCGGGTGACTCCGCGTATTGCGGGGCTGTTTAGTGGAATTCCTGGAATATATGCTATATTATATGAGTATATTGTATAATTAGAGGCTTCTTCAAGATATTGGTTTAGGAAAAATTGCCTTAGTTATCAGATAAACAGATCCGGGTTCCGGCTTCGCTGGATAAGGAGGCGGCAGTGAAATATTGGAAGTTCCCCGGGAATCTTTCGTTGAAGACGCAATTCACTCTTTTTTTTATCTTTTTTGTTATAGCTATTTATAGTGTGGTAGTGGTCATTACCTTCCGGCAGCTTACGGGGATAACCGAAACGATCAGTTCGGAACTGGGGATTCCTATTGTGGAAGAAGCGGCGGCTCTTATAGACGGGGATGCTTTCGAGGCCTTAAGCCGCAGTCTGGATAGAGAGGACCCGTATTACGAAAAGACCCGCCTGGAGTTGTTGGCCTTAAAAGAACAAACTAACTGTATCTACCTTTATACTATGGCGCCGGCAGGGGGTAATTTCTTCCGGTATATCATAGACGGCAGTGCGCCGCCGGATGACAAGAAGCGGTTTTCGCCCCTGGGTTTGGAAGAGGATATTTCGAGCTATGTTAAGCCGGTAGCCCGGGCCATGGAGACCCGGGCCATCCAGGTCAGCAGCATTGATTTCAACGTCCAATGGGGATGGACCGTCTCTACCTACGCGCCAATATTGAATTCCCGGGGGGAAGCGGTCGGCTTTGTGGGTTGTGACTTTGGAGCCGATATTTATACCCAATTATGGTCCCAAATTTTCCTTGAATTAATCGTATCGGGTGGTTTCGTGATACTCGGATTTGCGGGCTACCTCTATCTGGTTAACGGGGTGGACAAACAGAACCGGCGGCTGCGGGAGTTGAAGGAAGCCGCCGAAACCGCTTCCCTGGCGCTTAAGAACGAGCGGGATACCATAACCGCCATGAAGGACGCCCTTAATGTGGGGCTGTTTTTTATGGACAAGGATTTTGTCATCCAGGATCATTATTCCAAGGCCCTGGAAGAGATTCTCTCCATACGCGATTTGGGAGGCAGGAAGTTCACCGGCCTTTTAACCAGCCATGTGAAAGAGGAACGGCTTAAAAATCTTATGGAGTATTTTGTTCTTCTTTTTAACCGGTCCAGGCTGGCATCCCACAACCTTTCCGCGAAGATGCTCGAAAATTTGAACCCCCTTCAGGAGATGAGCTACATCGATCCCGAAACAGGGGGAGAAAAAATCCTGCACTGTACGTTTGTCCCCGTGGACCGGGGGAACGGCAAACTTTTTATCCTGGGGAACCTTCAAGATATTACCGGCGAAAAGAAACTGCAAAAACAGCTTGCCGAAGAAGCCGTGAAAAGCCGGGAAGAAATAAACCGGCTTAAGGCCATCATAAAAAAGTTTCCATCCGCCCCTCAAAACGGAATAACGCCGGATGCCGGCAATTCAAGCTCTCTTGCCTGACCGCCTTTACCAGGCCGGTGGGGAAGATGGGTAACGGCATTCACTTTTGCTGTTCGCCGCCGGAATGCCGGTTCAACGGGCCGCCGCTTTTGCCGCAAGCCGGTCCCTGCGGCGGGTCAAGTCTTCCCGCAGGCGCGGGGGCAGGGCCATGTCCCGGTTTAAGGCGGCTTCGGTGTACGAAAGGGCCAGGGACGGGTTCTTCAGACGCCGTTCCGCGTCAATGGCCAGGGACCGGCAGGCCAGTGCCCGCGTGTACGGGGGATGATCCCCTTCCGCAACGCGCCTGAGATACCCCCGGCCCGCGTTGTGGTCCCCGGCGAGGAACAGGTCGCGGGCCAGGGCAAGCGCCGCACGGGGATGCCCCTGCCCGGCCGCCGCCGAGAGGAGCGTTTTCCCGGTTTCGGGGATTTCCCCTTCACATAACCCATCCCAGCCACACGCTCCCGGCCGGCAAGCCTTCCGCCAGTGCAGGGCAAGGCCCTCCAAATCGTAACCGTAAGCGCCGTGGGCTTCCAGGGGATCCTCCGCGATGCGGGCCATTGCCGAAAAAAGCCGCGCCAGGCCGGAAATGTCCCGCGCGTTGTGATCGCAGATGCCCCTGAGGGCGGCGGTTTCCCCGGTTTTGAGGAAGGCGAACCAGATGTCGGGCGCCATGGCGCCGGGGGTGTCGCCGGTCCGGTCCAGGCCCAGGACGGCGGTCTCGATTGCCCCCTGGGAACAGGAAGGGAGAACCCGCTTCCACAGCCGCCGGGCCGGGTGCAGAAGGTCCGCGTGGCAGAAAACGGGCGGGGCCCTGCCTTTCATCAGGCAGCGCGTCTTCAGTATCTGGGCGTCAAAGGACTTGCCGTTATACGTAACCGTCAGGGGCGTTCCGCCGGTCTTCTCACGACGGAATTCCGCCAGCGCCGCCTCCAGAAAATCGTCTTCACCGGGGTAGTCCAGCAGCAGGTACTGGGTAACTTCCAGATTCGGGTTTCCCGGAACCATACGGCC